>JAOTWK010000615.1 GCA_029862935.1 Gemmatimonadota bacterium
TCGCGGGGAGGCCTTTTGCCCTGGAACGGGGCGATTGTCCGCCGGGCCGAGCGTCAGCGATCGAGGCGGCCCTGGAGAATCCCGTCCCGAATCCGGATCGCCTTGGGCGCCGCCGCCGGATCCTCCTGGATTGCGTAGGAGACGGAGGTCCGGAACCTAAGGCCGCCCTTGAAGGTGAGTTCCCTCCCGTCCCGCCGGACCACGATGTCGATCGGGGTACCCTCCGGTTCACGACCGTACCGCTCCCGAAATCGCGATATGGGCGTTCCGACACCAATCTCGCCAACCCGTACCAGGTAGTCTCCGGGCCGAACGCCGGCCGCGTCCGCCATGCCGCCGGGAACGGTAGCGCTGATCCGGATTCCATCGTTGTCCTGGTCGAGGGCCACGCCGATCCATGGCTCCCGGAGCGAGTCGGCCACCAGCCTGAGACCGGCGAGTGGCAGCACGTCGTCCCACGGGAACCGGTCCCGGCCATCGACGTACCGGGCATTGAATTCGGCAAACGACGTGCCGCCGGCAGCCCGACTGACCGCTTGCCACCACTCCTCGGTAGTGAACCCGGCGCCGGCCTTGTAGGTGGTCTGATACAACCCTCGCATGACGTCGTCGAGTGACGATCGATTGTTCGACGCATCACGGATGAGGATGTCCAGCAGAAACCCCGCAGCCGACCCCTTGTCGTAATAGATGAAAGCGGTGCCGTCCCGCGGCTCGATCCAGGTCGAGACCGACGCGTCCTCGAGCGCGACGGGCGGAGAAGTCTCCTCCGACTGGACCTTGCCCGCGGAAGTCCGGTAGAACTCGTCCTTCGGAGTGATCCCTCCGCGAACCAGTGCTAAGTCGGCGTAGTAATCGGTGATGCCCTCGCTTACCCACAGAAGCGGTGTCGGTTGCGCCCGACCGTAATCGTAGGGCACCAACTCCGCCGGCCGCAGCCGCTTCACGTTCCAGGCGTGATACGTCTCATGGGCCACGATGGACGGCAGGAACGGGCTTCCGATGGCCTGGGTCACGTAAATGCCCAGGTGTGAGTTCTGGTGCTCGAGCGCGCTCGCGCCGGGAAAGTCATCGTCGAACACCATTTGGATGGTGTAGGTGTCCCACGGCACCTCGCCGTACACCGCCGCCATGGGAGGCACCATCCTCCGGATCTGGTCCCAGAGCCTGTCCCGCGCCGCCCCTGCCAAGGCGCCCGCCGGATACGTGGCAAGCCGATACCACTGCCGGCCGACCTGGGTGCTATCCAGGTCGAACCGGCCCACGAAGGTCGGCATGTCCACCAGGTCGTGGTAATTGCCGGCGGTGAACGTGCCGGGGCCCGTCGAGGTCATACCGGTGGCAATCCGCCATCCTCGAGTGGTTGTGATCGCGACGCGGGCCGGGAAATCGAGCGATGCATCTTCGGGGTACAGGAAGAGGTTGGTGCCGTTGAAGTAGGCAAAGTCCGCGGCGGACCAGGCCATGCCGGTATCCAAGGTGTCGGCCCGGTAGTCGAAGCCTACCGTGACGGTCTGTCCTCGCTCGGGAAAGACCCGCCAAGTGTCGTAGTCCGTCATGTCCCACTTGACGGGGCCAGTGGCGGTACGGGCGGAGAAATTCGAGACGTTACGGGCGAAGTTGTCGAGCTCGTAGGATCCTGGCGTCCAGGCAGGCAGGGAAAGGCGAATTGGCTCTCCTCCAGCCGCACGAAACGACATCTCCACCTTGATGGTTCGGCTCGCCGCAGTCGTCGAGTCGAAGGTCACGGCGTAGCGGACATCGGAGATCGATGCCGGGACCTGGGCCCAGGTGGACTCCGCCGAGCCTGCCAGTGCCACGATTCCGACGACCAGACCTGTCGCCCGGCGCCGATCGAATTTCGCTCCCATCTGACCCCTCTCTTCGAAAACGTTCACGGTGTCTGCACGGCCCGACCATGTGCCGATATGACGGAGCTGCCTGACAAAAGGTTACCGCGTCGCGGAGAACGGAGGACGCGGCATCCGACAGCGGGCCGCGAGTGCCGGTTAGCGGCCTGCCCGGCGGAGTTCGTCGTCGACGACGTTCGCGATCGTCTGGTACGGCTGGGCCCCGCTCAGGAAGCGGCCATTGATGAAGAAGGCAGGAGTTCCGGTGAGGCCAAGCCGACGGGCCGCATCGAGATCAGCGGCGACCTCGGCTGCGTATCTCCCCGAATCGAGGCACTCGTCGAACTGCTGGACGTCCATCGCCACTCGTACCGCCTTCTCCTTTAGATCCTCGAGCCCCAAGGCGGGCGGCTCCTCGAACATCGCATCGTGCATCGCCCAAAACCGGCCTTGTTGGTGGGCGCAGAGCGACGCCTCGGCGGCCTTCTGGGCGTACC
>JAOTWK010000616.1 GCA_029862935.1 Gemmatimonadota bacterium
GCCGGAGTGTGCGTGTTGGTGGTCGACGCCTCGGTGGGAATGCGGGGTCAGGATCTCCGGATTGCGCAGTCGGCGTGGGAGCGAGGATCCGGCCTCGTCATCGCCGTGACCAAGTGGGATCTGGTCGAGGAAAAGGATACGACCACGGCGGTGCGTGGCGAGCGACAGCTGGTGGAACGGGCGCGGTTTCTCGAAGCGGTTCCGTTCCTCTACGTCTCGTCCAAAACGGGGCAGCGCGCGAGGAAGGTGCTCGACACCATCCTCGAGGTGGACCGCTGGCGGTCCCACCGCGTGGGGACCGCTGAGGTGAACAAGGTGCTCGAGGCGCTCGTCGCCCGAAACCAGCCGCCGCAAGAGAGCGGCCAGGAGGTCAGGCTGTACTACGGCTCCCAGATCGGGGTGCGGCCACCAACGTTTGCGATCGTGGTGAACCAGCCGGATGCCATCGCGGAGTCGTACCGCCGGTACTTGGAGCATGGATTTCGCGAAGCCTGGGGCTTCATGGGGGTGCAGTTGCGAATCAAGCTGCGCCGGAAGAAGAGCAGGCGGTGAACATCCCGTTGTGGCTGGTCGCCGCGTATTTCGCAGGGTCGTTCCCGACGAGCTATCTCGCTGGGCGGATAGCAGGTATCGACCTGCGCCAACACGGCAGCAAGAACCTCGGTGCGACGAACGTCTACCGGGTACTCGGATGGAAGTATGCCGTCCCCGTCGGGTTGGTGGACGTGGCAAAGGGTGCGGTGCCGGTCCTGCTCGCCTCGGCCCGGGCGGGGCAGGGATCGTGGATTCCCGTCGTCGTGGGAGGCGCAGCGGTTGCCGGCCACGTGTTTTCTGTGTTCCTCAAGTTCCGGGGCGGCAAGGGGGTGGCCACGGCAGCGGGGGCCGTGCTTGGCCTCGCGCCAACGTCGCTCGCAGCAGCCGCCGTCGTGTGGATCGCAGTGTTGGCCGGTACCGGATTCGTGTCGCTCGCATCGATCATGGGGGCACTGACGTTTCCGCTGGCCGTCCGGTTCCTGGCGCCCGACGCCGCCAACGTCTTCTGGATCGGCGTGGCCCTCGCCGCCTTCATCGTTTTCACCCATCGCGCCAATATCCTGCGGCTCCTGTCCGGCACCGAGAACAGGTTTGGCCGTCGGTCCGAGGCGCGGCCGAAGGACCCGTGATGCGGATCGCGGTGATCGGTGCCGGGAGCTGGGGAACGACCCTGGCAAATCTGCTCGCTGCCGACGGCAACGAGGTCCACGTGTGGGCCTACGAACCCGAGGTCGTCGAGTCGATCAACCGCGACCACGTGAACCAGGCCTTTCTTGCCGACTCGCGGTTGGCGGAGACGCTCGTTGCCCACACGGAGCTCGGTGAGGCGGCCCACCGAGCGGAGTTGCTCGTGAGCGCCACGCCGTCGCACGTCGTGCGCGATGTGATGTCGCGCCTCACGGCCGATATGGCCGACCAACGGCCGCAGGCGGTTGTGAGCGTATCCAAGGGACTGGAAGTCGACAGTCTCAAGACCATGACGGGCGTGCTCGGGGAGACGTTTCCCGGGACGCCTATCGTCGCGCTCTCCGGACCCAGCTTTGCCCAGGAGGTCTACGCGCACCATCCCACGGCGGTCGTGGCGGCCTCTGAAAGCGCTGCTGCGGCGCAACTGGTGCAACGGGTGTTTTCGACCGGATACTTTCGGGTCTACTCGAGCCCCGACACACTGGGCGTGCAGCTTGGCGGAGCGCTGAAAAACGTGATCGCAATCGCGGCCGGGTTGTTGCACGGTTTGCATCTTGGGCACAACACGCTGGCTGCGCTCGTTACGAGGGGCCTGGCCGAGCTCACCCGGCTGGGCCAGACCATGGGGGCAGACCCCATGACCTTCGCCGGACTTGCCGGCATGGGCGACCTCGTGCTCACGGCCACGGGCGCCCTCAGCCGTAATCGTGCACTGGGGATCGAACTCGCCGAGGGGCGGGACCTGGACGAGATCCTTGCCGGACGCCGAACCGTTGCCGAAGGCGTGCGCACGGCCAAGGTGGCGGTGCAGCTCAGCGAGCGGGCAGGCGTCGAGCTGCCAATCGCCGCCGAGGTGGCCAACATCCTATTCGAGGGCAAGCGCCCTGACCGCGCCGTTCGGGATCTCATGGAGCGGGAACTGAAACCGGAGCACTGGCGATGACAGCTTCTCAGCCCGTGCAAGAATTCTTCTCGATTGGGGACGTGTGTCAGCTGACTGACCTCAAACCACACGTCCTGCGGTATTGGGAGAGCCAGTTTCGCTTCCTCAATCCTGCCAAGAACCGATCGGGAAACCGGGTCTATCAGCGGCGAGAGATCGAGCTGATCATGCTCGTCAAGCAC
>JAOTWK010000618.1 GCA_029862935.1 Gemmatimonadota bacterium
AGATCGGCAGCATGATGGGAATCACCAGGGAGCGGGTGCGACAGATCAAGGAGAAAGCATTGGCTCGGCTGCGACACGTGAGTCGCGCGCGTGCCCTGGAGAGCTTCCTGTCGTGACGGGCTCGCGGAACACAGAACGCGGAACGCGCTGACCCCACGCGCGTCGCGTCTCGTGCCTCCCGCCTCGCGCATTCCTCAGCTTCGACTTCCAGTCTTCCACCTCCCATGAAGCTCGGCGTCATCTCCTTGGGCTGCGACAAGGCCACTGTCGACTCGGAACGACTGGTCGGTGAATTGGTCGGTCACGGAGCCCGGGTCGTACCCGGTCTCGACACGGCCGACGTGATCCTCGTCAACACCTGCGGGTTCATCGACGCCGCGAAGCAGGAGTCGATCGAGGCAATCCTGGAAGCGGCAGCGCTCAAACGGTCGGCGGGTGTCCGCGCCGTCGTAGCGGTGGGGTGTCTCGTCGAGCGGTACCGTTCGGACCTCCAGCAGGAAATCCCCGAAGTCGATCTCTTTCTGGGATTCCACGAACTGCACACGCTCGTGCCCGAGCTGGCCGCCCGCGGCCTCATCGCCGATCCCGTCGCGGATCATCCCGGCGTGCGGGCCTATCTCGGTGACCAGCCCCACGTGCGCTACCTCAAGATCTCCGAGGGATGCGACCACACCTGCGCTTTTTGCGCGATCCCGCTCATGCGCGGCCGCCACCGTTCGGAACCGCTCACGCGGCTGGTGCGGGAGGCCCAGCAGCTGGAGGCGCAGGGCGCCAGGGAAATCAACCTGGTGGCGCAGGATCTCGGACACTACGGGCGCGATCTGGGGCGGGGTGGACCCGCGCTGCCCGATCTCCTGACCGCCCTGCTGGCGGACACGGCAGTGCCGTGGTTTCGGCTCCTGTACGTCTACTCCGCCGGGCTCTCCGACCGTCTGATCGACCTGATGTCGCGCGAGGCGCGGATCGTACCGTACATCGACATCCCCATCCAGCACGCGTCGGACGCGCTCCTCGAGCGCATGCGTCGACCGGAACGCCGCGACACGATCCGCGCCACCGTGGGACGCCTGCGAGGCGCCATTCCGGATATCGCGATTCGTACGACGGCGATTGTGGGATTCCCGGGCGAAACGGACGAGGATTTCCGGACGCTCTGCGCCTTTGCCGAGGAAATGCAGTTTGAGCGGCTGGGTGTCTTCACCTACTCCGAGCAGGAGGGCACCCGGGCGGCGGCGTACCCGGACGACGTCCCGGAGGGCCTCAAGCGGGCGCGACAGGACGAGCTGACGGAGCTTCAGCGTGCGATATCGCAGGATCGACTTGGGCGCTACGTGGGCCGCGAGAGCGAGGTGTTGGTCGATGCCCTCACCGACCCGGACGCGGATGGTGCGACGCATGTGGGCCGGGTGCCGTGGCAGGCAGACGACGTTGACGGCGTGACGTGGCTCGAGCAGGGCGGTTGGGCGCGACCCGGTGACCTCGTGCGGGTGCGCATCGACGATAACGTGGACTACGACTTCCGCGCGTCGGCGGTAGTGTGAGAATCGGGCACCGCCAGCGGCACTGCTCAGTTCCGAGCATCGTGGCGGTTGGGGCACTGGGGATTGCCTCCGCGTGCGGTCCGGCGCGAACGGTCACGCAGCCAAGCGGGGTCGAGCCGGACCTGCGGGTGGGACTCCTCGTGGGAGCGTCGAGTGTCAGGGTGACGGGTCGCGGATCGACAGCGGCCATCCAGGGCCAGAGCGCGGCATTCCGCCTCGGTGCCGGGCAGTCCGTCACCATCGTTCCCGATGGTCGGGCCCTCAGCGTCTCGGATGGACCGGGAGCCGGTCGGTACGATCGGTTGACGTTCGTCGCGCTCGATGCGGGACGCCACGTCGAGGTGAACGGCAAGCCCTACCGCGGGGTGATCGAGGTCCAGGCGGGCTCCGGTCGGCTCACGGTTGTGAACGAAGTGCCGCTGGAGGCGTACGTCGTGGGCGTGGTGAACGCGGAGATGGGTCGGCGGACGAGGTCCGAACGGGCCGCGCTGGAGGCACAGGCGGTCGTGACGCGGTCGTACGCGCTCCGCAACCGAGGCAAATTCGCCGGTGACGGGTTCGACGTCCGCGCCAGCGTGGTGGACCAGGCGTACGGCGGAGTCGACGCCGAGACGCAGGAGGGATGGGAGGCCGTGCGATCCACGGTCGGGCAGGTGCTCACGTACGGCGGCGAGCCCGTATCCGCCTTCTTCCACTCCACCTGCGGCGGCTCCACCGCGTCTCCTGCCGAGGCGTTCCGTTCCGTGGTCGCCGCGCCCTACTTGCGGCCCGTGAGTGACCGTCACGGGAGCGGCGCCTACTGTG
>JAOTWK010000617.1 GCA_029862935.1 Gemmatimonadota bacterium
CGAGCGCTGCGTCGCCTCGAAGCCGGCGAACGCAACGCGCTCGCGCTGCGCGGAGCGGAGAATGTCCCGGACCTCGTCGGGGCTGAAGTGATGTAGCGCTGTGAACATTGTGCGAACGCCCCCAAGGTCCTCAGGGATGTCTGCGGCCGATACGCTGCTGAGATGGTATGCAAGCCCCTCCTCACCTTTCAGCTGGGCTGCCGATGTCTGGTTTGGTGAGAGGTCCGTAAGCGTCACGCGGGGCGAAAGGCCCTGCGCACGCAGGACTGACATGAGCTGCCGCCACGGCCCACCCGCTCCGGACGCGAGATCCACGACGTCGGTGGTTGGTGACGCCTCCAGGAGGGACGCCAGGACCGGTGCCGCCACGTCGTAGGGCCGTGCCATCTCGATGATGACCTGGAGGTAGCCCGTCATCGCGTCGCGGAGCCATGCCGGGAACCACGGCTGGTCTTCGAGTTCTGGCAGATTCAGTCGGCGCATGAACTGGGCTAGCGGGCCTCGAGGATCTGCTTCAGAAGACCCAAGTCCTTCTGGTTGGCCCTCCGCATGGCTGCCCCCATCACCGGGGCGGCGACCCGACCGAAGCCTGCGGGCTCGCCCGTGTTTCGGAGTGTCATCCTGGTGCCGCCATCGGGAAGGTCCGTCCAGAGGTACTCGGTTTGCATGGGGAACGGGCCGTCACTGGTGCGCATGGTCAGGGATTCGCCGGGGATGTGCTCAGTCACCTCGTACGTATACGACAGACGCCGCCCTAGGAAGTGCGCGACGAAGTCGATCTTTGCGCCCACCCGCAGCTCCGCGGCTCCGTGCCATTCGACTGACTTAATGTTCACATACCACTCAGCGGTATTGGATGGATGAGCCGCGTATTCCGCCACCTCGGCGCGCGGTCGCGCGATGTCGATCTGGGTCAGGACGTCTACCGCCATCGTCCGCTCTCACGAAGGTTGAGCTGTCGCCTCCACGATTCTGCCGAGACCCGCGCTAGTACACAACTCGGCGGCGTTCCCCGACCTTAGTAGGCCTATCACAGCATTGAAGCCTGTCTTGCTGCTCCCTTAAAGGACCCGCCGCCATGACCTCGAACCCTCGCCTGAGTGCTGTACTCCTCTTCGCGGGAGGCCTCGTCCTCCATGGCGAGTACGTCGCGGCGCAGAATGCACCCGCGGCTCAACCCGCACCGGCGACTGAGATCCCGACGGGACGCCAGGGCAGAGGCGGGTATCCACTGCCCACACTTCCCGCTGTGTTCGAAACGTATCAGCACACAGTGCGGGTCTCTGTGGTCGCCAGGGGCCTCGATCGCCCGTGGAGTCTGCTGATTCTCCCGGACGGTGACATGCTCGTCAGCATGCGGTATTCCCCTGCGATCCGCGCGATCCGCAACGGCGTGCTCGACCCGGCACCGCTGCGCGGTCTGCCGGAGATGGAACGGCTCTTCGACATCGTGATGCACCCGGACTTCGACGAGAACGGATGGATCTACTTCGACTTTGTGAGGGCAGTCGGTGATGGAATGGCCGTAGTGTTGGCGCGGGGGCGTTACGACGGGGCGTCGCTTAGCAACGTGCAGGAGTTGTACGTCAGTGGGCCCTCGAATACCGGTGCGTCGCGAATGGCGTTCGCGCCGGACGGCACGCTCTACATGACCATCAGTGGCGTTACCGGTCGAAGGGACGGATTGGACCCGAGGACGCTCGACAACGTGGCCGGAAAGGTGATTCGCTTGCGCGACGACGGGACGGTGCCGTCCGACAATCCGTTTGTGAATACTCCGGGCGCACTCCCGGAGATCTTCTCGCTCGGCCATCGTGACCAGTTCGGCATCGCCCCGCATCCGGTCACGGGCGAGATGTTCCACGTGGAGCTCGGACCGTACGGCGGTGACAAGGTCAACATTCTCAAGGCTGGCGGAGACTACGGGTGGCCGGACTACGGCTACGGGCGCAACAACGACAGCTCGCCCATGGGCAACCCCAACACACCGGGCATAGAGCCGGCCCTGCTGGTGTGGCTGCCAGGGATTACGCCGTCGGGGCTTCTCTTCTATACAGGCAATCGCTTCCCTGCGTGGACGGGCAATCTGATGGTCGGCAGCGTCGTGCGGGGCAGGGCGAACGGGGCGAGTGGGGTCGAGCGTGTCGTCTTCAACGACATGATGTGGGAGACGCGGCGAGAGACGTTTCTGTCCGAGCTGAAGCAACGCATTCGTGACGTGCGCCAAGGCCCGGATGGCTACATCTACTTGCTGACGGAAGAGGTGGACGGGGCCGTCCTCAAGATCGAGCCCGTCGACTAGTCGATCTCGACGCCATGTGGCCCTCCTGGTTGCTACCGGATGG
>JAOTWK010000619.1 GCA_029862935.1 Gemmatimonadota bacterium
AGCCCTGGCGGGGCAACTCAAAGGCGCGGCGCGAGCCGCGCCTTTTGGTGGTGCCCCCGCCGGAAGCGGGTGGTTGCTGAGGCTGCGCACTTGATCTCCTTACCCCTTCGGCCTCAAGAACTCCTGAAACGGCGGGTAGTCGTGCAAGGACTCGAAGTCCATGTCACAGTGCAGCGGCGGCCAGCGATTCCACTGGGCTCCCCAGTCGAACGCCTCTCGCAGCAGGGTCATCGCCTGCTGCCGATCGCCGAGCACCGCCGCGATTCTTGCACGCGCCTGCGTACGATACCCTTCCATGAGGTTGTGGCTAGGCGAGCGGAGGTCCTCACTGATTCTCAACGCCTCGTCGCGATCCCCGGTTCTTGCGGCCAGTCTGCCAATGTCAGCGAGATACCAGGTGTTCTCCGGGAATTCCTCGGCCAGCCCCTCGTACAGGGTCCGGGCCTCGTCCCACTGCTCTGCCCGGTAGAGGAGCCCTGCCAGTTCCGCCCGTGACCGCTCGGTGTCGTGTGGTTGGGACGTCAGCCAGGCAATGGACTCACGGAGCGCCTCCTGGGCTGCCTCACGATGGCCGTGAACGCGCAGCTCGTCGATGGCCCAACCGAGCACCCATAGCGGTCGTTCGCGTGCGGGCAGCGAGCGTATTCTCTCTGCACCTGCTTGGGCGGCATCCTTCCGGTCGAGTGCGGCCAGCGCGCTGACCTCGCCCAGCATCAGGAGCGGGTGCTGAGGGAACCGCTCGAGACCCTGACGGGTGATGTCCAGCTCGCTCTCGTGGTCGCCAAGCATGTGGTACGCCGTCATGGGGATGGTCCAGTACCCGGGCCGCCACTTCAGAGGATGGATATCCCGCCACAGGGCCAGCGCCTCGCGAGGGCGATTGACCCGCAGGGCGTTCAGCTGAAGCTCACCCTTGGCGTTGTCGGAGCCGGGTGCCACCTCCACCATGCACCGAGTGGCGTCGTACATCGACGGGATGTGGCGTGGCGGCTTCAGGGCCCGCACGAACTGAAGCTTGCAGCGCTCGTAGCGACTCAGCATTTCCGGGGACGCCACCAGCGGCGCGAGCAGGGACTCCGCCCTCGCCACACCGGTCCAGCCGTTGTTGTGGCCCCCGGCGATGGTGTGGATTTTCGCGGCCCAGAGCCGCCCTCGGGCGAACGTGGAATCCGCCTCCACCGCGCGCTCGAAATGCCGTGCCGCCACGAGCCAATCTTCACCCAGTGCCCAGGCGCTCAGCCCTTCCCGGTACGCCAGGTACGCTTCGTAGGATCCCGGCTGCACCGTGGGCTCGAGGTCTTCCAACTCTCTGTCGAGAAGTGGGGCGAGCGTCAACGCCACCTCGTGCCCGATCGTGGCGACCAGGTCGCGAGGGGTGGCGATTGGCCCGATGACGGGCTCCGCCGTTCCGATCACGCTGCCGTCGTTGGCGTCGGTGATCCGGACCTGCACGTGAACGGAATCGCGCTCGGCGTAGTAGCTGCCGGACACGACGGTTCCCGCCTGGGCGTCATGGGCGAGCGCGAGGATGTCCTCGGGTGCACCCGCCATCCCGGGCACCGCCGCGTCCTCCGATACCTCCAGGGTCGTCACCGGATCGACGACCTCGGCAAATCCCGCCTCGGTGAGCACCTGGATGATGTGGTCCTGCGCCCAGCTCCCCAGCGCCTGGACTTCTTCCCGTCCACTGTTGTCCGTGAGCGCGACAACGAGCACACGGTTGCGGTCCAGCGTGTTGCCGCCCCAGCCCGGTAACAGCTCCAGCGACGTCATGGCGATGACGACTGCTGCCACCGCCAGGCCGATCCGAACCCTGCCGGCACGCTTCAACGCGGCGCTGCCGCGCGTGGCGCGCGCAGGGTATATGCCGCCTCCCGACGTGACACGGCCTGCATTCCGAGTTCGGTCGACGGCACCCGGCTGCACCGCGACCGGCTTCGGATCCGCCGGAGCCCCCGTAAGCGTCTGGGAGACGGCGACCGTCGCCGGATCGGGCTCGATCGCGTATTCGGACCGGAGTCGCTCGGCGAACTTGTCGTAGAACCGCAGCGCCGCCGCCCGATCGCCGGCGTCGGCCAACGCCCGGATGAACCGCCGGACCTCGCTCTCGTCGGTCGGGACCAAGAGCAGCGCCCGCTGTGCGGTCCGCTCGGCGTCCACCAGCCGGCCCGCCCCGATGTGTTCATGGGCCAGCGCCCACGCCGCCCCCGCCGCCTTTTCCCGCAGCCAGGTGCGTTCGTCGTCCAGCCAGCGCTCGAACTCGGGTGCGTCGCGGACGAACAGGCCTTCCAGCAGATCGCCGCGGTACAGCTCGAGCGCCCGCTCGTATGCGCCGTCGTCCACC
>JAOTWK010000620.1 GCA_029862935.1 Gemmatimonadota bacterium
TCTTCCACACACGGACGCATGCCGAGTTCTGGGACACGCCTGTGCAGTGACCATCCAACCTCGATATCGAAGGCGTCATGGTCCTTTACGTTTGGCTCCAGAATGATGACGAGCCACGCCGCAGAAGGGATGTCGAGCATATAGGCACGTTCGCCGCCCCAATAGTGGGCCTTGGGGAGCCGCACCGGGCGCCAGTTCGGAAGGTCTGTCTGCATCTTCGTCGCGAAGATCTCCCGGAGGGCTTTGCCGTATTCCTTCCGCACAAGGAGCCTCCCTGACGCCTAACGGTCAGCGCCTAAGCTGCAGGCGTTCAGCCTGCCGCGTCCAGTAATCATCGTTCCTCTATCCAGCATCGGTGCCTCCTCCGCACTTGGTACTCCACTCCCCGGGCGCCTGGCTGCTTCAAGCGCGTGTTAGGCCGCTGCCGGATCCCTCCGCGGAGCCGTCCGCTCCGCGAGCCTCCTACGAGGTCCACTGTCACCTGACCATGTTCGTGTGCGTCGGCGGTACCCAATCCCCTAGGGTCACCAAGACGACAGTACTGTCCCGAACCTCCACGACTAACGCGTTCTTCCGACAATCGGGCGACCGGAAGTAGATCCAATCGCGTCCGATATCTGCAGCGCCTTGTTAGGCCGCTCTCTCCGAGGCTGCATAAGACCTTCCTACATCGGCGACGTCCGGCACCGCGAGGCGAGTAGTCCAGTAGCTGCGCCGAGGTCCAGATCCGCCACGAGTAAGCCCTCTTGCCCGTAAGGTTGAAAACACTGCAGTCTACCATCGGGACGCGCGACTGCCGACGTGGTGCCGGAGCCCTCGCTCGCGCAGTTCACGGACGCGAAGTAACATGTGTTCTCCGCCGCACGACACAGTATCGCCTTCTCGTGGAAGGTATTGGCGGGGTCGGCGAACGTGACGGGACGAAAGCTTCCGGGTTCGGCGACATGCGCGTGTGGGTGAAACACCACCTGCGCACCTCGACGCACCGCCCACCGTACCGTCTCTGGATACCGCCACCCTTCGTGACAAATCACTACACCGAATGTCAGCGGCCCGGCGGTGAAGACCCGACGTTCGGTCCCGACCGCGGGATAGATCGCTTCCTCCGACGGATCGATCTGTCCTTTGTCTTGCCACCCCGCGACGGTGCCGTCCGGATCGATCACACACGCGGTGATCTGCAAACCGCGGTCGGTCACGCGCTCCGTGCCCAGTATGACCGTGATGCGAGCGGCCCGGGCGGCAGCCGCTACGGCAGCCCACGCCTGCTCGAGGAACACGGGATCGGGCGGTGGCGGTGCCGTGCCCGGCCACCTATATCCGGGGACGAAGCATTCGGGAAAGCAGATCACGATCGCGCCCTGCCGGCCCGCCTCAGCGACTGCGGATGTCGCCAGGAGGACGGACTCCTTCGGTGTCGTGGGCACTCGGATGTTTGCGAGAGCGACGCGGACCGTGGTCATTCCGGTACGCCGCTACCGCCACGCGCCCTCACCGGGAAGATGAATGCCATCGCCACCTTTCTTGAGGCCCAGCGGTTCGCGCATGACCTGCGAGCGTCTTGCCCGCCGGCCAAACCGCAAGATGAACGTACTCGGGTCCGCGCCAGGCACATCAACCCTCACCTTCCTTCAAGATGTCCGCGCTCGGCAGGTCCATGCGCGTGTTAGACAGCAACATCGCACGATGATATGTACTACCACCCTTCCCTCGCTCGGAGCCGAGTAATATGAGCGATGTGGTGCCTGCCATGCCACGCGTACAATGCCAGCAACTCATCAACTCCCATCTCGCCAACCTCAGGGTGCCGCAAGCGCCGACCCCAATCCGGCTCTGCCAGCCGCTCCCATAGATAGACCCATCGCGCGTGCAGGCGTTCGAGAAGTGCCAGCGAACCTTCGATCGGCCCCGCCGCATCCGGCAGCTTGGCCCAGGCAGCTTCGTCGTAGGTACGGACGGTGGGCACGTCTTCCGACAATGCATGCTTGAGGCGCAGGTAGCTGTTCATATGACTGTCGGGCAGATGATGGACGACCTGCCGAACGGTCCAGCCATTAGGGCGGTAGGGTGTGTCAAGCTGATCGTCGGACAAGCCATGTACTGCGCTTCGAAGGCCTGCCGGCGCCTGGGCGATCTCTTGGATGGCAATCAAACGGGCGTCTGGCAACAGCCGTCGCCGAGGCATCTCGAACTCGCCTATTGGGTAACGAAGATCCATCATATGATCGAACTCGGGTTGTTGCCTAACGGCTTTGCTGTTGAACGGCGGGCCCGCTGCTGGGCACCGCAACAATAGCGATTGTTGATGCCAGGAGGCTAGCAGGCCGCTAACGCCCGG
>JAOTWK010000621.1 GCA_029862935.1 Gemmatimonadota bacterium
ACGGCGGCCGCATGTTCTACACCTCACTGGGCAACCCCGATGACTTCCAGACGCCGCAATTTCGCACGATGTTGACCAACGCGGTGTTCTGGGCGTTGAGTGAGCAAACGCCGAAATAGTCACGGGATAGAGGTAGGAGGGACCTTTCGGTCCCCCCTCCCTCCGAACCGGACGTGCGGGTCTCCCGCATCCGGCTCTCCAGTTGGCAGTTTTACCTCAAAGAGGATTGGCAGGCCGAGACGTGGGCTTGTCGCAAGGAATACAATCCCCGCTCGGCAAAGTAGGCATTCTTCCAGCGATGATGATCCCAGCCACGACCACGACCTTTCCGTTTCTGGCGTCGGCGAAGAATGCTTCGCAATCGCATCCGGATCCATCCGTCCAGTGGCTCAAACGTGCGGGGTTGGCTGTGCTGGAAATACTCAAACCATCCACGCAACGTCGGGTTGAGTCGAGCGATGATCGCCGGAAGGCTGTGCCCGTTCTGCCGCTTCGTCGTACGTCGAATCGTATCTTTGAACTTCTTCAGGCTCTTCGCACGCGGATAACGATAGCCGCGCGTAAAAGTGTACCCCAAGAAATCAAAGTCGCCTTCGGCCGCGTCGACGATGTGGGTCTTGTCCGGGTGCAGCGTCAGTCCGGCCTGGGCCGTCCATTGCCCGACCACGGCCAAGGCCCGCTCGGCGTCTTCACGGGTTCGACACAAGATCACGAAATCGTCTGCGTACCGGATCATCTCAAAACCTTGCTCGGCCATCTGATGGTCGAGGGGATCGAGATAGATGTTACTGAGCAACGGACTGATCGCCGCCCCTTGCGGACTGCCCGCTTCGGGCGTCCAGGCCGCGAGGTCGTCGAGCACCCGTTGTTGCAGAAACATCCGAATCAGTTCCAGCACACGCGAGTCGCTGATTTTGTTGCCAATCAACGCCATCAGACGCTCGTGAGGGATCGTGTCGAAATAACTCTTCAGGTCCGCATCCACCACATGCGTGTAGCCCTTCTTCAGCAGCGCGTCGACACGACAGAGCGCATCTTTGCAGCCGCGTCCCGGACGAAAGCCGTAGCTCTGCTCGGCGAAGTCCTTCTCGAAGATCGGCTCCAGCACGTTACGCAACGCGGTTTGCACCACTCGATCCCGAACCGTGGGAATCCCCAGCGGGCGTTTCTCACTGCTGCCCGGTTTGGGGATATAGTGCCGTCGAATCGCCTGCGGACGATAACTTCCGTCTTGCAGTTGCTCCGAAAGCTTGCTCAGGTTCGACCTCAACCGCTGCTCAAAACGGGCGATGCTCACGTGATCCACGCCAGCAACGCCGTCGTTGGCAGCCACTTTGCGAAACGCCGCAAACAGATTTCGTTCGCGGTAGACCTTGTCAATCAGGCTGAACCATTGGCCTCCTTTCACCCCCGAATCGAGGGCCGTCAACATGCGGTCGGTCCAGACGCCCGGTTCCACCCAGTCCCAACGGGACTCGGTTTCTCCGACTTGTTTAGCCGGAAACGGCACTGCCGTCGGTTTGAATTCCGCGTGTCTGCTCATTGCACATCCACCTTCCTGCGCCGCTTCGCTCCACCGGAGTTACCCGGTTTCCACGCTACTATCGGCGCTCTGACTCCTGGGCCGCAGGCTCTTCGTACCGGTCGGTTCCAGACCGTCCGGAATCCGGCACATGAACACCCTCCAAGTTGCCGCCCAGGTCTCCCTGTTTTACGTCATCGAATCTTCCAGCCATTCCGTCTCCAACCACTGCTCGTCGTCCCTGCGGTCTGGTTTGCTTTTGCCGTCAGGGCGTACCGCGGACATCGGGTACTATTCCGAGCCCATCACGATTGTCGTGACCACTGCGTCATTGGGGCTTCGCCTTTAGCCAGCAGGCTCGCCACAACGAGAAGCCGAATCGAGTTCACCAACGTTACGGACTGGTCGTTCACCTCCAGTTGCTCTCCACCCCGCCTCACGGCGACGCAGTTACTTTCAGTTACAGAGTTCAAACCAAACCCCGACGAGGACTCCCACCTCGCTAATTCGATGCGCTCACAGGCGCACTGGCCCAGACAGTCCTCTGTCTGGGTCGCGCAGAGCAACTGAGGCCGCCGAGCGATAGCGAGGATGCAAGGCCGAAGGCGGTAGTCCTCAAAAGAGGCTCTGAGCGCCGTTACCGAATCGCCGGCCGAGTTTGTCACTACTTGAAACGCCCCGCGATGCCTCTTGTGCCGGAGGCACCCAGACAGAGGACTGTCTGGGCTACCCGATCCTTTTTGTCGCACGTCTGATTCGATGTCCCAGCCCGTCCTTCGTACCGTCACGCTTGGTTGCAAGGTCAACCAGTA
>JAOTWK010000089.1 GCA_029862935.1 Gemmatimonadota bacterium
ACTTTGACGTCAAACTCGACAAACGCTTCCAACGGGCCGACTGGTCACTGCGACCCCTCACGCCTGAGATGCTCCGGTACGCTGCTGATGATACCCGGTATCTGCTTCAACTCCGCGACGTCCTCGCCGAACGACTGACGGAGCTGGGTCGACTCGAGTGGGCCTTGGAGGAGTTCCAACACCTCGAAGCGGTGCGTTGGAGCGCTCCCAAGCGAGACGAGGACGGCGCCCACCTGCGGCTCAAAGGCGCAAAGGTTCTGGCGCCTCGGAACCTGGCCATCCTCGAGCGCCTGCACGACTGGCGCGATCGCACAGCCCGCGCTCTCGACCGCGCGCCGTTCCGTGTGGTCTCCAACAACGTGCTGATCGCACTTGCGCGGGCCGCACCCTCGACACGCGCGGCGATGAATGCGGTGGATGGTCTTCCGAGTTCCGTCCTGCGGCGATACGGGGACGAGATGTTCGCGGTCGTGGCCGAGGCACTGCGCATCCCGGACGCCGACCTGCCGCGTCAGAAACGGACGCGACGACCCCCTCCCGATGCACAGTATGACGCGCGTCTCGATCGGCTCAAGGCGGTTCGCAACCAGCGGGCCGTCGACATCGATCTCGACCCGGGCTTGGTGTGTCCCAATGGGACGCTCCAAGCCATCGCCCGTGCGATACCAGAAACCCCCGACGCCTTGGCGTCGGTGACTGAACTCCGCCATTGGCAGCGCACCGTGCTCGGGGTAGAGCCTGTCCTACGTGCGGTGGTTGGTAGCGGGACCTAGAATCCTAAGAACGCTCGGACCTTCGGGTCGATCCGCTCCGGGGTCCAGTAGGGATCCCAGACCAACTCGATCCGTACATCGTGCACGCCATCGAGTTTTCGGACCGCTTGGTCGGCGTCGCCCATGATCTGTCCGCCGGCGGGACAACCGGGCGACGTAAGGGTCATTTTGACGTCGACCTTCCCGGCATCGATCTCCACGTCGTAGATCAATCCCAGGTCGATGATGTTGAGTCCCGCCTCCGGGTCCTTGACCGTTCTCAGCGCCTGCCGGACGGCGGCCTCGTCGAGTGCTGGCGAAGGAGTCTCTGTCATTGCTGGCACGCTCCGTCAGTGAAACCATGGGTCGGGTGGTCCCGGTGCGTCTCCGGCCGATGAGCGCCCATCAGTGCACCGGACCCCATTGCCGCGCAATCCACGCGTAGGTTCGCTCGGCTATGGGCATGATGCCCGGTATCGCGGTCAGCGCTTCCACGCACCGCCCACCAGGAAGATACCGAAACAACTCCTGGGCTGCCGCAGCTCCCGCAAAGACCCCTCCGAGCGGGCTCACCACATGGGCGGCCAGCCGAAGCCGCTCCACCGGTTGGCCAGATAGGGCGACGGCGCGGACGTCATCCAGGGGGAGCAGGTCAATCCTCCCCCGCCGATCCCACCACCGCAGGCGGCCGACCCACCGGCGGCAGAACCCACAAGACGCATCGTAGATGAGCACTGGACGAATCGGGGGGATCGGTGCGGTGCCAACCCGCCCGGCTACTCGCATCGATCGGTCTCAGCCGCTGATCGGGCCCGACACCACTCGTGGCGAAGCAGCACGGCCTGGTCGGCCAGCTCGCCGCGGACGCGTTTGAGCTTGGTAATCGAGCTTCTAGTCCGTGGCGCGAAGACCCGGTTGGTGAGCAGAATGACGAAGAGATCTCGGTCGGGATCGATCCAAATCGAGGTACCGGTGAAGCCCCCGTGACCAAAGGCGGCGGCCGAGAAGGACGAGCCGGTCTGTTCGGCGGTAGTCGTGTCTCGCATTTCCCATCCAAGCGCCCTATTCCCGCTTCCGCGTCGGGTGAAGTGGCGTACCACTCCGGGGGTAAGCAGCTCCTCTCCGTCAGGTGTGAAACCACCCCGCAGCAATGTCTGCGCAAAGCGGGCCAGGTCGTGACCGGTGCTGTAGAGCCCCGCATGGCCTGCCACACCTTCCAGGCGCGCGGCGTTTTGGTCATGCACCTCGCCCGCGATTGCCTGACCGCGCCACAGACCGACCGGCATGATTCGCGGCCGCAGCGTCCGCGGCGGGCGGAACCGGGTGTTCAGCATGCCCATCGGCGGGAACAGCCGTTCCTCGACGTACCGATCGAGCGGCATCTCGGCCACCAGATCTACCACCCAGCCAAGGAGCATGGCGTTGAGGTCGCTGTACACGACCTGGCCGCCGGGATCCAGCCTGAGTGGCTCCGCCAGGACCCGAGTTCTGGCCTGTTCCGCGCTCTCGGTGAGTCGGTTGAGGGGAAGGAATGCGCGAAGCCCAGAGCGATGCTCGAGGAGATGCCGCACCGTCACACGGTCTTTGCCCGGGCCGGCGAACTCGGGGAGGTAGCTTTGCAGGGCTCTGTCGAGATCGAGCCGCCCTTCCTGCACCAGCAGCATCGCTGCGGTGGTCGTCGCCACGACCTTCGTCAGCGAGGCCAAATCGAAGAGAGTGCTGTCGGGATCGGGGACGGCAGAGGCTGGCGACCACGTGAAGTGTCCGTACCCTCGACTCCACAGCACCGTGTCCTTGGTGCCGATCACCACCACGGCGCCGGGGTACACGCCTTCGCGAATCCCGTTGACGACGGATCGCTCGAGGGCCGCGACCGGGTTAGCCTGGAAGAGTGCCACCCAGAGCAGCAGGGCTCCAGTGATCACGAGGAGCGACTCCCCACGTAAGGCAGCTTCGACCCGTGAGTCTTCCTTTGCTGGATCAGCAACGTGCGTCTCCGGTGTATCATAAGAACGTCATTTCCAATACGTCTGCCAACAAGGGTACATCGTGCGTCGAATTCTGCTTGCCTTGATCCTCGGCACCGTGGCCCCGGGCCCCGCTCGGGGCCAGACGGCCGTGATCGATACCATGGTGCTTCGTGCCCATTCCCGGTTCCTCGCCGACGATCTGTTGTTGGGTCGGGGAACCGGAACCGCGGGTGCTGCCATCGCTGCACTGTACCTCGAGAGCCAGTGTCAACGACTCGGGCTCGAGCCCATTGCGGGCTCCTACCGACAACGGGTTGGACTTGAAGAGGCCCGAATCGGGGCCGCGAGCCGGTTGACCGCTTCGACCCCTCAAGGTTCCGTCGAGTTCCTCTACCTCGAGGACTTCGTTCCGGATGTCGGATCGGCGGCAACGTTGGTCGGATTCGCCGGACCGGCCGTGTTCGTCGGCTCTGAGGCCGGAATCGCGTCCGGGCAGCTTGGCCAGCTTGCCGTTGGCGGGGCCGTAGCCGTCACGCTCGGACCCGTCCGGGGAGCGGCCGCCGACACGCTCGCGTCACGCGGCTCCGTCGGCATGATCCACTTGATCCCCGAGAGCGAGACGTTCGAGCTCTACGTTCGCAGCCGCGGCCGAACGCGCTTGTACCATCGTGATCGCGCCGTCCGCTCCTCATTCCTGCCGAGCTTGCCGGCTCTCCTGGCGGGTCCCCGTGTGACGCAGGCACTCCTTGCCGGCGCGCGGTTCGACGACAACGCCCGCCCGCCCGCACAGCCGCTCGCGTGGACCCTTCGGGTCGAGATCGAGACCACCAGAAGGCCGATCGAGGAAGCCAACGTGGCGTGCGTGCTCCCAGGGAAGGGTCCCCGCCGCGACACAGCCATTGTCCTGTCCGCGCACTACGATCACCTCGGCGTGGGCGTGCCAGACGATCGCGGTGACTCGACCTACAACGGGTTCTCAGACAACGCCGCGGGCGTCGCCATGGTGCTCGGCATTGCCGAGGCCCTCGCGCGGGGGGAGACGCCGCAGCTTGGATTCTCGCTGCTGCTGCTCTTCTTCACCGGCGAGGAACGCGGTCTGCTCGGCTCCGATTTCTACGTCGCCCACCCCCTCTGGCCGCTCCGCCAAACGGCAGCCGTCATCAACTTGGACGCGGGCGCGCCACCAGCGCCGCCCGTGAGTTGGCGGGTGGCGGGGATCGACAGCGCAGACGGAACCGGTCTGGGGGCGCTCGTTGCTCACGTCGCCAGTAGCCAAGGCTGGCAGGTCGTCATGTCACCCGCCCGCGCAAACTCCGACTACTTCCCGTTCCACCGCGAAGGCGTCCCTGCCATGTTCGTCGTTCCCGGGCCGGAAGCCTACGAGGGGATGTCCGTTGACAGCTCGACGGCACTCAGGCAGCGATGGGACCACTATCATCAGCCCGCCGACCACTGGTCACCCGATTTCCCGTTCGTTGGCCTGGGCCGGTATGCGGGGTTCGCCCTCATGCTTGTTCGAGCGCTCGACCGGGAGCCCGATGGCCGCCGCGACTGACGTCGATCACGGCAACCGTCAGACTGAAAAGGAGATACGGGACTCCGACGAGCCCCCTCTTACCCTGGCATCCCGTGCGCAGGGCGTCTATCATATCTGGTCGCCATCCGATACAAGAGCGAGAAACGCATCGCCGTGAGCAGGTCGCCGTTGTGTGCTGAAGGGCGTGGCAGAGAAGCGCCGTCGAGATCGGGGTCACGATTGTGACCCGGACTCTCCCCGGAACTATCATCCACTATCGCTTTCCCATCATCGCGGCCTGGTTACTGGTTGCCGCCCTGGCCTTGCCACGTGCACTCCGCGTGCACGAGACGCTCCAGGTGCAGGGACAGACGCTCCTGGACACCGAGTCGAAGCGCGGCGGCGACCTCATCCGCACCGCGTTCCCACAGCCGGTCACCGACTACTTCATCGTCACCCTCTCCGGTCCTGTCGCCATCGACAGCCTCCGGTACCGGGCAATTCTCGACTCGTTGACGCTGAGCGCGACGCTCCAGCCCTACATCGCGCGCACCCTGTCCTACTTGGACGCCAACGACAGCACCTTCGTCAGCGCGGACCGCAAGACCACCTTCTTCGTCGCCGTGATGGAGGCCAACCTCGAGCGTGGTGCCGCCGACTACGTCCCGCCGTTCCACGAGGCGGTCCACGGTACACTCGGCCGCATTGCGTGGGCGTCCGAGTTCGAGACCCACGTCACCGGCAGTCCAGCACTGGACTACGACATCCGCACCGTCAGCAAGGAAGACACGCGCATCGGCGAGCGGAACGCGTTGCCGATCAGCGCAGTGATTCTCGTTGTGGCCTTCGGCGCGCTGGTCGCGGCGGTCCTCCCGCTCCTGGTGGGCGTATTTGCGATCGTCTGCGCGCTCGGCCTCACGAGCGTGGCGGCCGGCTTCTACCCCATGTCCGTGTTCGTGCTCACCATCGTCTCGATGCTCGGCCTGGCGACGGGAATCGACTATTCGCTGCTCATGGTCACGCGATTTCGCGAAGAGATGAATCGCGGCCGTGGCCGCCGGGAGGCGGCCGAGCGAACCATCGCCACGGCGGGGCGGGCGGTGGTGACGAGCGGACTCACGGTCCTCCTGGGCTTCGCGGCCTTACTCGTCACGCCGACCAGCGAGACCCGCTCCGTCGGTATCGGGGGGTTGTTCGTCGTCTCGGCTGCTGTGTTGCTGTCTGTCACCCTTCTCCCAGGCGTCCTTTCGCTCATCGGGCGGAGTATCGATCGGCCGCGCTGGCTCGCCAAGCGCCTTGCGTTCTACCATGCGCCCACCGGCTGGGAACGGTGGTCGCGATGGCTCGGCCACCATCCGTGGCGGGCGTTGGTCTTGGGGGGCACGGTCGCCGCCGCCATCACATGGCCGATCGCCCACATCAAGATCGGGCTGCCTCGAGAGGGATGGTATCCGTCAGGCACAGAGTCGTCGGATGCTATTCGCGCGCTGGACCGGATCGGCGCCCGCGGGGCGCTCCAACCCGTGCGCATCGTCGTGCAGGCCCCCGAGGGCGAGCGGATCGTGGGCACCCGGTACCTGCGAGGACTCAAGCGACTGTCCGACTCGATCAACGCCGACCCGCACGTGGACCAGGTTCGGAGCGTGGTGGATCTCCGGCCCGGGATGTCGCTGCTGCGGTATACGGCCCTCTACGGCAACTTGGATGCGGCGCGCGCACGATCTCCCGAATTCTACTCCGCGTATCTCTCGGAGGACGGCCGCACAACATTGATGGATGTCCTCTTGCGGGATACAACCTCGTTCACGGGATCCATGGATGTCGTGCGTGGCCTCCGCGGCGTGATCGCGGCCGGCATTCCCGGCCTGGACTCGGTTGACGTCATGGTCACGGGCTTCCACGCGGCGAACACCGATCTTCAGGACGCTCTGCTAAAACAGTTCCCGCTCGTCGTCGCATTGGTCGTCGGGGCCACGGCGTTGATGTTGTTCGTCGCGTTTCAATCGATCCTGGTGCCGATCAAGGCGGTTCTCATGAACCTACTCTCGGTCGCCGGGGCGTTCGGTATTCTCGTACTGGTATTCCAGAAAGGGGTGGGGGCGGGGTTCTTCGGGCTCGAGGGTCCCACGGAAGCGATTTACGTTGCGATTCCCGTCGTGGTGTTCGCGGTCGTGTTCGGCTTGAGCATGGACTACGAGGTGTTCCTGCTGTCGCGCATCAAGGAAGCGTTCGACCGAACCGGCCGCAACGATCAGGCGACGATGGAGGGACTCACCGCCACGGCATCGGTCATCACCAGCGCGGCCGCCATCATGTTAGTGGTCTTCGGCACGTTCGCCTTTTCGCGCGTGTTGGCTGCCCAGCTCCTCGGGTTCGGGCTCGCAGTGGCGGTGCTGCTCGACGCAACGCTGATTCGGATGGTTCTGGTCCCCTCCATCATGCACATCGCGGGAGACTGGAACTGGTGGCCAGGGGGCCGGCGAATCAGGAAGAGCGGCGACGGGGGGGATGCCGGTACGAGCGGGGCGGTTCCCGCGGCGCCGCCAGCTGCAACGCCAACTCCAGCCGAGGCCCCCGCAGATCCCAGTGCCAAGCCGCCTCCCGCACCCCCGTCACCGGGTGCTTGAGCGGACGAAACTGGAGCCACTCGGGCCGCATCCGGAGCATCGCTCCCGCCGCGAGCAAGGCCTCGCGATCGGCCGAGACCAGGTGCGCCCACCGCTGACCGCGCAGCACGAAGGGATGGAGCCACAGCCCACCCTCGAGGGCGTGCGCAACGCCCTCACGCCACAACACGAACTGCCGCCACCCCATCAGCCGCAGTCCATGCGACCGTCCTCCGTTGCCGACCCGACCGGTGCAGCCGCGCCAACGAAGACGAAACACTGCCGCAACGTCGCCGCATGGGAGATCGACGCGGACCAGCCGATCGCCGTTGCCTCGTGCACTTGCACCAGCGTGGCGGGACTCCGGCGAAACCCCTTGGCCTCCAAGGTGGAGAGGTCGGCAGTATACGTACTCGTGTCGTAGAAGTGGGATTCCTCGATGACCGCCAAGTTCCGCAGATCCGACCGCATGGTCGAGAGGTAGCCGCGCTCGCGCACGCCTCGATACTGCGGTATCGCAATGGCGGCCAGCACGGTGACGACCGACATCGCGATCAACATCTCGACCAGAGAAAAACCACGGTCGGTGGTGCGACGCTGCGTTCCGTGACGCCTCGGGATCATTCGACGCTGCCAAAGCTCCGGGAAGTACGCACGGGACCTAACGACACCGACAAGCGCTCCTAGCCCTTCGCATCGAGCCAATTCGGTCCAACCCCCATCTCCACAACGAGCGGAATCGATAGCTCCGCGGCTCCCTGCATCTCTTCGCGCAATACCTCGCGCGCCGCTTCCACTTCCTGCTCGGGTACTTCAGCCACGAGCTCGTCGTGCACCTGGAGCACGATCGCCGCCGAAAGCCGGCGCTCGCGCAACGACGCGGCCACGCGGATCATGGCGCGCTTGATCAGGTCGGCTGCCGAGCCCTGGAGCGGTGAGTTCATCGCCACCCGTTCACCGAACGCCCGCATGTTGTAGTTGCGATCCTTGAGCTCTGGAATGTAGCGCCGTCTTCCAAAGAGCGTTTCGGCGTACCCCCGCTGGCGCGCCACTGCGATGGACTCATCCAGAAATCGACGCACGCCGGCGAACCGCTCGAAATAGAGATCAATGAACTCTCGAGCCTCATCCTGTGAGATGCCCAGTTGGCGACTGAGGGAGAACGGTCCCTGACCGTAGATGGTGGCAAAGTTGATCGTCTTCGCCCGCGCTCGCATCTCGGCCGTCACCTCCTCGAGCGACACGTCGAAGATGACGGCCGCCGTTTCCCGGTGAATGTCGCCGCCGCGCTGGAACGCAGCGAGGAAGACGGGGTCACGCGACAGATGGGCAAGGAGTCGCAGCTCGATCTGCGAATAGTCCGCAACCACGAACATCGCACCCGCCGCCGGCACGAAGCAGCGACGGATTCGCTCTCCCCGGGGCGTACGCACCGGGATGTTTTGGAGATTCGGGTTTGACGATGACAGCCGTCCCGTGGCGGCCCCCACCTGGGAAAAACTGGTGTGAATACGGGCCGTATCCGGGTGGACGGCGAGGGGCAGAGCATCCAGATAGGTCGAGCGCAGCTTGCTCACCTCTCGGTAGTCCAGCAGGAGCTGCGGCAGTGTGTGGCCGGACGCCGCCAACTCGCTCAGCACGTCCGCGTCGGTCGAGGCGCCCGTCTTGGTGCGCTTGAGGACGGGCAGGTTGAGTTTCTCGAACAGGACGTGGCGCAGTTGGGGGGTGCTGTTGATGTTGAAGTCCGTTCCCGCCTCGCGGTGGATCTTCGCCTCGAGCTCCCGGAGCTCTCCACCGAACTCGCTCGACAGCAATGCCAAACAGCTCGTGTCCACTGCGATACCCCGCCATTCCATATCGGCCAGCACATCGACGAGCGGCATTTCCATCTCGCGGAGCAGCGCCGTCAGGTCATGCGACTCGAGTTGCGGCGCGAAGAACGCCTGAAGCTCCCGTATGGCCAGCGTGCTGCCGCAGCTATAGGCGGCCGCCCGATCGGGTGCGACCTCCGCGAACGGACGCTCACCCTTGCCTTTTCCGACGAGATCCTCGACGGCGGTCAGGCGCCGCCCCAGATGATCAAGTGCGAGCACCTCGAGTGCATGGGACCGGCGTCCAGGCTCGAGCACGAAGCTCGCAAGCATCGCGTCGTAGTGGAGACCACGAAGGGTCACTCCCGCCCTCCGAAGCACCAGTGCGTCTCGCTTGAGATCGTGGCCGATCTTCGCGCACGTTGGATCTTCCAGGACATCCACGAACGCCCGCATCGCCGGCGCGCCGATGGGCGGCAGGTTGCGCGGCGCTGCCGCCGCAGTGAGCTCACCGTCTGGCAACCGATGTCCCAGTGGTAGGTACCAGGCCCGGTCGCCCGCGATCGCCAACGACAGGCCAACTGGGTCAGCCCGGAGCGAATCCACGGCGCTCGCCTCCACGCGCAGAGCAACGGTTTCGACCGTCCGCAACTCGCGCAGCATCGCGGCGAGCGCCTCGGGCGAGTCGACCATCTCATGGTCGCGAGGAGCTGGCGCTCGGCCGCCCCGATCGCGCCGGATGTTGGGAATGAGGGTGTGGAACTCGAGTTCGGTGTACAGCGCTTCGAGGCGGTCCGCGTCCATCGTCGCGACGGAGAGGTCGTCGATCGTCTCAGGCACCGGCACGTCGCGCCGAATCGTCACGAGCTTCTTGCTGAGCCGGGCGTTGTCGGCATCCGCAAGCAGTGCCTCTCGCGCCCGCTTGCCCTTGACGTCACCCGCATGCGCGAGGATGGCGTCCAGGTCGCCGTAGGTCTCGAGAAGCTTGCGTGCCGTCTTGTCTCCGACACCCTTCACCCCAGGGATGTTGTCTGACGAATCACCGACCAGCGCGAGATAGTCGATCACTTGGTCCGGAGCCACGCCGAACCGCTCGCGCGCGTTGGAGGCATCCACCCACTGAGAATCCACGGCAGCCGGGCCACCGCGGCCTGGATTCAGGAGCGACACATGGGGTGCGATGAGTTGATAGAAGTCCTTGTCTCCCGACACGATGACGGCCTGCATGCCACGGCTTGCCGCTCGCGTGGCCAGCGTGCCGATCACGTCGTCCGCCTCATAGCCGTCCACGACGATCAACGGCACGCCGAATCCCTGGAGTAGTTGCTCGATCCGTTCGAGCGATCGATCGAAGTCCTCCTGCAGTTCGTCGTCGAGTTTCTCCCGCGTGGCCTTGTAGTCGGGAAACACCTCGTCGCGAAAAGACGAGCCGGCATCGTGGACCCACGCGACATACGTCGGGTCGTAATCGGCAACCAGGCGGTGCAGGAAGTTCGCGACCCCCCAGACGGCCGACGTGTTCTCGCCGCGGCCCGTCCGCAGGGGGCGGGCGATCATCGCGAAGAAGGCACGGTAAATCAGGGCGTATCCATCGATGAGAAACACGCGGGGCGGGGATTCCTGCGTCATGCGGTGAAGATAGCAACGGGACGCCGGTCCGTCGCCCGGCGCTCACATGAACAGGGTCAGCGTCAGGGCAACGCCCGGTGCAATCAGCAGGTTGTCGTCCAGTCCA
>JAOTWK010000622.1 GCA_029862935.1 Gemmatimonadota bacterium
CGGTCTGTGAGCAGCTCGCGGGCGGCCGTGTCGAGCATGGCCCCGGTCACTCGCTCGCCGCCGGCCACCGCTCGACGTAACCGGTCGACGACCGCCTCCCTGGCCGCCACGACCGCCTCGAACACCTGCCGCACGTCGTCCGGAGGGGTCGCGCCCGCAAACCCCATCCACGTCTGGTCCGCCCACACCGTGTCGGTGCTGCGCCGGGCCCAGAGATCGAGCAGCACCACGTCACCTTCAGCTAGCGTGCGACTCGACACGCTGTCCGGGCTGTAATGCGGGTCGGCCGCATTGGGACCAAACGCGACGATCGGAGGATCGTCGAACGTCAGTCCCTGCTCCCGGATCCGCGCGATGACGTGTTGCTGCACGCCGTGCTCGTCAGTCCGACCAGGCTCCCGCACCACCCGCGCGAGCGTTGTCCTCGCAATGGTGGCGATCGCCTCGGCAGCGGCCCGATGGTCGTCGAGCTCGGCCGCCGACCACCTGGACGTGAACTCGGTGACGAGCGGCGCCGACGTCACCAGCTTTGCCCCCAAACGCGTGAGCAACTCCACGACCCCGCTCGGAACCAAATCGAGATACGGCACCGCGTTCTCGGCAAAGGTCTCCATCGCGATCCTGCGCCCGCGCGCCAGGTCCGTCAGCGCCTGGTGCAGCTCCTGCCACGTGGTATAGACCTGGACCTCTCCCGGGAACTCGCCAACACCCGGCCGGTCGATCCGATGCACGACGAGCCGGGGTGGTCCCACGGCCGCGAGCCACAGAAACAGCCGTCTGGTGAGCATCCCGGTCGGGCCGAGCATGCGCCGCGCCACGGGGTTGATGCCATGGAAATCGTAGATCAGCCACCCGTCGAGGCCGCGCTGCTTGAGCGCCGTCCCCAGCGCATCGAGATCGAGATGGGCCAACGCTGTCATGATTCACTCCCGCTTGAAGCAGCCGTCTCCCACCGGCACGCCTCGGCACCCTGCGCCACGCAGGCGACGTGGACCACCGCCCCATCGAAGTCGGAGAACGCGCGGAGGACGGCGGCGATGGCCGAGCCGTAGAAGCTGCAGGCTGCGCCATCAGGCGTGACGTCAATGGACAGCGGTCGGGCGGCTGTGGCCGACGCCCGCTGCCCATCGTGCTGCAGTTCGAGGCCGAAGATCTCCCGTACCACGCTGCGCGCCAATCGGCGCCCAAGGAGCCGCCGGGCCGCGCCCGGTGCACTCCACCACACTCCGCGGGCCGCCGTCCCCACCCGGCGCGACGCGCGGGTGCCCGCACGGCGGCCGGCATCGGCAAACAGCAACGCCGCGTCCCGACGGCGTGCGGCGAGCCGCAGCAGCCCAATGACCTCGTCACGTCCCACGCGCTCCTGTCGCTGGGCGAGAGCCGCGTAGCGTGCGATCTGCTTTTCAATGGTGTGGCTCATGCCGAGTCGCTTGGTCGCCAGCTCGACGTGGTACTCGTCCAGGCCGTCCGGCTCCGGTACGTCCTGGCCCCGCATCGCCTCGAGAACGGCGAGGGGGACAAGCGCATCGACAGTGGGCTGGGTCGTAGTGGTCAAAGCGTCCCGCGGAAAAAGACGGCGCAAGTTAGCGGAACGCCTGCGCGCGATCCAGCCGGACGACGACGTTGCGGGATCCGGCGGGAGGGGCGATTCTACACCCCAACCGGGCATCACACAGGGCTCCGTGCCGGAATCGGATACGAAACGACAGACGTTCGAAGCCGAAGCGCTTCCCCATCTCGATACGGTCTATCGAGTGGCCCTGCGCTTGGCAGGGGACGAGTCGCGTGCCGAAGATCTGGTTCAGGAGACGATGCTGAGAGCCTACCGGTCGTGGCATCAGTACACCCGCGGAACCAATGCTCGCGCGTGGCTCCTCACCATTCTGCGCCACACGTTCATCAATCAATACCGCAAAGCCAAGCGCGCGGCCGTCGAGGTCGACATCCACCAGATCGAGCCGTACACGGTGTTTCACGACGTGCAGGAAACCGATCCGGAAGGAGCCTTCTTCGACACGATCGTCGATGACGAAGTCTTGCGTGCGATCGACACGCTGCCGGACGAGTTTCGTGAGACGCTGATCTTGAGCGACGTCGAGGGACTGGCGTACGCCGAGATCGCCGCAATCACCGAGGTTCCTGTGGGCACCGTGAAGTCGCGCCTGTTTCGGGCACGCCAGGCGCTGCAGCGTCAGCTGTACGACTACGCGGTCGAGATGGGCTATATCCAGAGACGGGAAGCATGACGGACGAGCCGAGAGACATCCATTGCATGGAGGTGCTGGACCGCCTCTACGAGTTCATCGACGGGGAGCTCACCCCTGAGCGC
>JAOTWK010000623.1 GCA_029862935.1 Gemmatimonadota bacterium
CAGTCTCGACTATATCGTCGTGATGCGGTACACCAACGATGATATTGTCTGGAATCCGGAGCGGGATGTCTGGTGGGGCGATCTCATGTCACGCGGTGACGATGTTCGCACGGAGATGCTGCCGTCGATGGATCCGGCACTGATTCTGTACACCGCAGGCACCAGCGGGACGCCCAAAGGGACCGTGCACAGCCACGCCGGTGCCCTCGTTCAAATCGCCAAGGAAACCGCGTACGCCTTCGACCTCAAGCCCGACGACCGGTTGTTCTGGCTCAGTGACATCGGTTGGATGATGGGGCCGTGGTCGATCATCGGTGCGCTGTACCACGGTGCTACCGTCGTGCTCTACAACGGGGTTTGGGATTACCCGCGGTCGGATCGCCTGTGGGAGATGGTCGCCCGACATCGTGCCTCCGTCTTCGGCGTGTCGCCGTTCATCATTCGCGTCATGATGCATCGCTCTGCCAACGAGATCACGCGGCACGACCTGTCGAGCCTCCGGATTCTCGGTTCGACTGGCGAAGCGTGGGACGAGGCCTCCTGGCAATGGTTCTTCGAGATGGTCGGGGCGAAGCGATGTCCGATCATCAACGTGTCGGGCGGCACCGATCTCATGGGAGGCCTCCTCTCGCCGCTCCCACTTCACTCGCTCAAGCCGTGCACACTGGGCGCGCCAAGCCTGGGCATGGCGGCGGACGTGTGGAGCGAGCGTGGGCAACCCGTCCGCGACGAGGTGGGATATCTCGTTGCAACGAAGCCCGCGCCCTCGATGACGAGAGGGCTGTGGAACGATCGAGATCGCTACCTGGAAAACTACTGGTCCACCTGGCCCGACGTCTGGAATCACGGCGACTGGGCACGGGTCGATCGGGACGGGCACTGGTTCGTACTCGGACGAGCTGACGACACACTCAAGGTGGCGGGGCGCCGGACCGGGCCGGCAGAAATCGAAGGAGCCCTGACGGCGACGGGCAAGGTGAGCGACGCAGCAGCGATCGGTGTGCCTCACGACCTGAAGGGCGAGAGCATCGTGTGCTTCGTCGTACTCAAACCGGGACTCAAACCGTCCGATGAACTCCGCCAACAGCTCGCGCTCGCCGTCGTGGGCCGGCGTGGTCATATCGATCGCCCCGATCGCCTGCTGTTCGTGCGCGATCTGCCGAGAACCAGTAGCGGGCGAACCGCACGGCGCCTCGTGCGGGCGAAGTATCTCGGGTTGGAGTTGGGTTCTCTTTCGTCAGTGGAGAACCCCGAAGCGTTGGAGGCGATACCGACCGGGTAGTTGGTAGTTGGCAGTGATCAGTTGTCAGTGATCAGTCCTTCAGCGATTGGCTGATAACCGACAACTGAAAGCTAACAACCGTCCCGCCTGCCCCTCCTGCCCGTCCTCACCTATCTTCATTTCCCAAACCGACTCTGACGGGGACACCCCATGGACTGGATCAACAACCCCGAGATCTGGATCGCCCTCATCACGCTGACCACCCTCGAGGTGGTGCTGGGGATCGACAACGTCATCTTCATTTCGATCCTGGCGAGCAAGCTTCCTCAGAACCAGCAACAGCGCGCGCGGCGGCTGGGCCTGATCGGTGCCATGATCACCCGCTTGCTCCTGCTGCTGTCGCTCGCGTGGATCATCCGGCTCACGGCTCCGCTCTTCGCGATTTTGGGGCAGGAGATTTCGGGACGTGATTTGATTCTCATCGCGGGGGGTCTGTTCCTCCTCGCCAAAGCCACGCACGAAATCCATGACAAGCTGGAAGGGGAGGCGGGACGGTCGAATCCGAAGGGCACGTCGTCGTTCGGCGCCGTCGTGTTTCAGATCATGCTACTGGATATCGTGTTCTCACTGGACTCCGTGATCACCGCCATCGGGATGGTCCGCGTCGTATGGGTCATGGCCGCCGCCATCATCATCGCGGTTCTCATCATGCTCATTTCGGTAGAGGTGATTGCGGCGTTCGTCGAACGCCACCCGACCATCAAGATGCTGGCGTTGAGCTTCCTGCTCCTGATCGGCATCTCACTCGTCGCCGAAGGACTCGATCACGAGATCCCGAAGGGCTACCTGTACTTCGCGATGGCGTTTTCGGTGTTCGTCGAGATGCTGAATTTCCAGGTGCGCAAACGGTCACGGAAGCCCGTGGGGTTACGGAGTGCCATCACTGAGCAATAGGAGATAAGGCATGAGGCGTAGGGGAGAGACAAGGATGACTCCCTACGCCTTATGCCTTATGCCTTGCCCCGTATCCCGTATCCCGCCCTACGGTGCGCTCGGCCCCAACACCACCGCGTTGAGGAACAGCCGGTTCACACCGCGTGCGTA
>JAOTWK010000624.1 GCA_029862935.1 Gemmatimonadota bacterium
GACCTGGCGAGCGTGCACGTTTTGAAGGAAGTTGAGTGGTGCTGCGCTCGACGATCATCGGAACACGTTCAGCGATCGGTGTCGCCCGCGAGCGAGACGCTCGCAGGTCAAGCGCGAACCGTTAGACAGCGGCCATGAAGGTCCCACTGCACCGATTCGTCATTGCCGTGTGCGTGAGCCCGCTCGTCGCGCTCACTGCTGTCCTGCTCCTGGTGAACATCCGCGACCGGGTTTGGGCTATCAGCGTGGACCCGCCGCCTTCGGTGCTCCAACTCCTTCGCCTGCACTTCACCTTGATCGCCAACGAAGCCTCGTGGGCGTATCAGATCACTGCCCTCCTGGCCGTTCCCAGCTACTGGCTTGTCACACGGAGAGTACCGACACGACTTCTCCCAACCCTTCTCGTGAGCATCGTCGCCGCGGTGGCTGCCTACTCACTCCGCTTTCATCCGACCCTGGAACTCCTGTACGTCGGATGTGTGGCAGGCCTCGCTGGCGGCCTCACATATTGGTATCTCACTGCCTCCGCCCGTCTTGCACGTGGAGCCGCTGTCTAACACGCGCTTGAAGCAGCCAGGCGCTCGGGGAGTGCGGCTTCGAGTGACGAGGGAGTTCCGATGCCGGACAGAGGAACGATCATTACTGGACGCGGCAGGCTACCCGCCTGCAGCTTAAGCGCGAACCGTTAGGCAGCCGGCTCGATGTGGGTAACAGCATGAAGATTGACCGTATCAGTACCGATGTGTTGCGCCTGTCGCTCGGGCCTTTCGATGCGGTAAACGTGTATGTGCTGGATGACATTCTCGTGGACTCGGGCGGCAAGTTCGCCAGGCGACGATTACTGTCCGCTCTATCGGAGATTCCGATCAGCGGGCATGTCATTACCCATGCACACTTCGACCATCAAGGCTGCAGTCGAGCTGTATGCGAGCGGTTTGACGTGCCGTTGATGTGCGGCGAGGGAGATCGCGCAGCGGTAGACAGTGGTGATCTAACTCAGGTGTTGCCGAGTCGGGATTCGTGGATTGCACGACTGTCGCGTCGACTTGCCGGTCCAGGCCATCCTGTATCGCGAACACTGTTTGATGGAGACCGGCTCGGCGAATTTGCAGTGATTGAGGCGTCCGGACATACCCCCGGGCATTTAGCGTTCTGGCGTGAGAGCGACCGGGTACTGGTCCTTGGAGATGTCCTGTTTCATCGCAATCCCTTGACCATGCGGAGCGGTCTCACTGAGCCATTCAGGTTTGCGACGTTTGACGAGCCCATGAATCGGACCACTGCGCGGAAACTCGCTGCGCTGGAGCCTTCCGTGGTGTGTTTCGGACATGGCGAACCGTTGAGAGATGCCGGACGATTCGCTGAGTTCGTATCGACGTTACGAGCCGACTAATCGCCGGCTACCTAACACGCGCTAGGAGCTGGCGGCCCCGATGGGTGGCGTTACTTTGAGCTCCATGGAAGCTCGTCTTCTTCACGGCGTCCCCTGCCTCCGGTCGGCGGGTCGCGCCGCAGCTCAAGCGCAGAACCGTTAGGCAGCAGGACACACTCTCTTTCGAAGGGTTGGTTTCTCCAGTGTATTTGTGGCTCAAGTTCCTCCACGTGGCTGCGGTCATCGCCTTCCTCGGCAACATCACGACCGGCCTTTTCTGGCATTCACACGCCGCTCGCACCCGTGATCCGCGCCTCCTCGCGCACGCGGTTGATGGCATTATTCGCAGTGACCGTCGCTTCACAATCCCGGGGGTGGTGGTGATCCTCGTGAGCGGCTTCGGCGCGGCCGGCATCGGCGGATACCCGATCCTGCGTACTCCGTGGATACTGTGGTCACTGGTGCTTTTCAGCGTGTCCGGGCTCATCTTCGGCTTGCGCGTCGTCCCCCTCCAGAGCCAACTCAAGGCGCTTGCGAAGGCAGGAGCCGATCAGGACCCCTTCGACTGGGAGCGCTACCAGCGCTTGGCGCGGTCCTGGGAGCTCTGGGGTGCGGCCGCATTGCTCACGCCGTTGGTCGCTCTCGTGCTCATGGTGCTGAAACCGTCTCTCTAGTTCGGAGCCTGCCGCCTAGCAGGCGTTAGGAGCTGACGGGCGCGGCGGGGTGGCGTTGATGCGAGCGCGCGGATAAATACGAGTCGATCCAACTGGTAGGGGCGCGCCCGACGGGGCAGTCGCCCGCAGCTCAAGCGCTGACCGTTAGGCAGATTTCTTTCATCCTCTGGGAGCACCCGTAGGCATGCACCTCCGCCTGAGTCTCGGGGTCGTCCTAATCATGGGAGGCGCCGGAGCAGCGTGCGCGACAACCTTCAGATTTGATGAGAATAGAC
>JAOTWK010000135.1 GCA_029862935.1 Gemmatimonadota bacterium
GGAGCACCAAATGCGGACGTATTCCCGTGGCAGCGATCCGCGGGCGCCCACAGAGATCGTGGCCAATATCTGGGACTGGGATCCAGAGTGGACGGTCGTCTGGTATGAAGGGGGCGACCGGCGAGGTCCCATGGCGCGGCGCACCGGTCTGGACCCGCTGAGCGCCACACTCCACACAGGGCCGGAGCTTCCGCCCCGCCGGACGTCGGTGGAACCGTATGCCACAGGCCATCTGTTCTATGCACCAGTTGCCGAAGGTGCGCGTGGTCTCCGTGTGGAGGCGACCGACCGGTTCGGGCGCACGTATGCGGCGAGTGTGCCGGACGTGGAGCCCCGGTCGTCGCGGTAGCGGAGCCCGGTTTGACGCGACCGGGCGGCGGCGTAGCTTCTCGAAGTGCGCCACACCGTTTCCAAGCTCCTCTGGTGCAAGGGGGACCATGGCGAAGCACGCGCTGATACCGGCGATCGGAACTGCCAGTGGGGTCACCGGCTGTCAGCTGGGTGTCGCGGCGCAGGCAGGCCGACCGTCGTGGCAGATCGCCTCGACGATGCGTAGCTCGGACATCCCACTACACGCGTAGCCCCACGGATATGGCCATCATCACACTGTCCAAAGGGGCCTTCAGCGGCGTCGAGGGGCTGGCGAATCAGCTCGGCGACATGCTGGGGTACGAAGTGACATCGCGTGAACAGCTGCTGAGCACCGCGGCACGCGAGTTCGGCGTGTCGAAGAGTGAGATTCAGTCGGCGTTGATGCACAAGCCCGGGTTTCTCGAAGGCCGTGGTCTCAAGAAGCTTCACTACGTCTATTGCGTCCAGGCGGCGATTGCACGTGCGGTGCAGCGAGACAACGTCGTGTATCACGGCGAGGCCGGTCACGTGTTGCTCGCCGGCATCCCGCACCACCTGCGGGTGCGTGTGGTCGGCGCGCTCGACGCTCGTATCGACGCCGCCATGCAGCAGTGCGACTTGCCGCGGGAAAAGGCGATCCAGTACCTGAAGGAACTGGACGAGAAGCGCAATACCTGGCTCAAGTGGATACACGGTGTCGATATGAATGACCCCGCCACGTACGACCTCGTGATCAACTTGGAGCGCGTGCCGGTCTCCGGAGCAGCCGGCCTCGTCGCGGAGACGGCGCGGCGGGACTTCCCAACGACGCCGGCGTCGCAGAAGATCGTCGACGATCTCGTGCTGGCCAGTGCCGTGCGCGCCAAGATCGGGCTGGAGCCGGGAGTGTCGGACGACAGGATGCAGGTCGCGGCAAACGACGGAGTCGTCATCATCACCACCAACGTTCGGTATCTCGCGAATGCGGACAAGGTCCGGGAATTGGTGTCCCAACTACCCGGATTCCGTGACATCGAGTTCCGGGAAGGCACGCAGCTCAAGCCCTCCCCCCTACCGCGATCAGCGGTAAGAGGTTAGCTTACGCCTGCGTAATGCGTGCTGAAGGCGGCACGCCTGAACACCAGGGAAACTGCAAGGGGATCTGGCTTCGCGCGGATCCTCTCGTTTTTCTTAAATCCACGCTGAACTGGGCGGCCACGAGCCGATCCAAATCAGCAGCCCAGCGCGGGGGCGATCAACCGCGAAAGACAGATGCACGATCGGCTGGTACGGCACACCCGGACTCCGACGTTCATCAGCACTACAAGAGGAGTACGGAATGCGTACGACTGGCACAGTAAAATGGTTCAACGACGGCAAGGGCTTCGGCTTCATCACACGCGATGACGGCGAGAAAGACTGCTTCGTCCATCACTCGGCGATTCAGGCCGAGGGGTTCAAGTCGCTGAAGGAAGGCGAGCGCGTGGAGTTCGACGTCGTGCAGGGTCAGAAGGGCCCGGCGGCGGAGAACGTTTCGAAGGTTGCTGGCTGAGCTGATCCTGGCTCATGTTGGCTGAGTGGGGGCCGCCTCGATTCTTCGAGGCGGCCCCGTTTTCTTGCCCTTGGACGTGTGGCCGTTCGGCGGGTGTGGCGCCGGCTATGAAGGACGGATGGTCTCTGCCACTTCGAGGTCCGTGGGCTCGAACTGCATCGAGTTGAGCGACCGATATGCCGCTTCCACCACCGCGAGATCTCTGCGTGCCACGTCGAGCGACGTCAACGGCGGCGAGCCGTCGCGCATGCACGCCACGAGGTGGCGCCACATCCCGCGGTATCCCATGAGGTCCAACAGTCCCGGGGGACGCATCCGGTAGCGACGCCCGAGCACCGCGGCGAACACCCCGTTGCTCTCGAAGTGGATGTTGCCCTGCGTTCCCAGGATCCGCGACATCCCGAGTCCGGCAATTCGGCTCCTGGTGTTCCATGAGTGGAAGAGACGGCCGACCGGTCCGTCGTCGAACGTGACGAGAATGTCGAGTGCGTCCTCCAGCGGGGCCAGAGGCACGCGGTTGGTGGGTCTCGCGGCAGCCACGCTACGCGGCACGCCGCCCAGCTCGCACAACAGGTGTACCCAGTGGACCCCTCCCTCGAGCAGCGCTCCGCCACCCATCATGGCCGCGTTGGCTCGCCAGCCATCGGTCTTGTTGCTCCCGGCGCGGCTGATCTCGATGAACTGTGGCGTGCCGATGTCTCCCCGACTGATCCACGTTCTGAGGACCGCCAGCAGCGGTTTGAATCGGTAGTTCTCCGCGACCATCGCGAACACGCCGTGCTGGCGAGCAGCGGCGCTGATTTGATCGAGCTCGGTCACACTGCGTGCCGCGGGTTTCTCCACCACGATCGCCTTGCCCGACTGTGCGGCCAGCACGGCGTGTTCCAGATGAAGCGCGGGTGGCGTGCAGATGAACACGACATCGACGTCGGGATGTGCGCAGGCGGCGTCGTAGCTCCCAAAAGCATGGCGCCCGCGGTAGCGACGGCGGAACGACTCGGCCCGTTCGAGCGATCGGCTGGCGAACGAGAGTTTGACCCCAGCTCCCAGGCTCCGCGCCACCCGGCTGTGGAGCCGTGCGACGCTGCCACATCCCAATAGACACACTTCGAGGGCGCTCATGGCCGTTTGCCCGCGACCCGGTCATCCCAACGCTCGACGAGATGCGCACCCACGCGAAATGCGTTGGCAGCGATCGTGAGGCTGGGATTCACTCCGCCTGACGTCGGCATGAAGCTCGCATCGACGACGGCGAGGTTCGGGATGCCGTGAAAGCCGCACCACGGATCCAGCACCGAGGTCGTTGGATCGTCGCCGAATCGACAGGTTCCGAGCGCGTGCGAGTACGTGTGAATGGGGAGTCGCACGCGCAGGAGCGCGCCGGCCCGACGGAGGATACGCGTTGCCTCGCGATACAGCGCGTGCCGCGCGTTGTGGTCACGATCCAAGTACCGGTGAAACACCCGCGTCATTGGAATGTCCAGCGCATCGTGGCGCGACACATCCACCTCGACGCGGTTTTCCTGCTGCGGGAGGTCCTCGGCCATGCACAGGAGGTATGCCTGGAATGGGAGCGCCATCGCAGCGATGCGCCCGATCGGTGGCGGATACGGAGCCTCGTGTCGCACGAATTCCGGGGGAGGGGTCTGGAGCGCCTGGATCGACCCCCAGGGCCCGTGGGGCTCCTGCCCCGGTCGGCCGAAATAGAAATCGGTGAGTGCCACTTGTTTGTGGAACATGCGTTCCGGGTTGGTTCGGAACGGAAAGATGCCGATCACGATCCCGCTGCAGTGACGCATCAAGTAACGACCGATCAATGGACCGTTGGGAGCCACCTCCGCGAGTCCGGATCGGATCAACAGGGCCGGTGTGTGCAGCGCACCGGCACTGGCGACGAAGATATCCGCGTGCAAGGTCTCCCGCTCGCCGTTCACGAGGCTCAGGCATTCGACGGCCTCGATGCAATCCCCGGTCCGAACCAATCTGACCGCAACGGTTCGGTCTCGAATCTCGGCACCCAGCGCTCGTGCTGCTGGCAGGAGCGTGACGGCGAGGTCGTTCTTTGCTTCGATTTTACACGGATATAGATCGCACGTCATGCAGCGAATGCAGGTCGTGCGTCCATGCGTTGCTTCGAAATTGATCGCCAGGGGGAGTGGGAACGGACGCAGGCCCAGCGATTCGGCTGCCTCGGCGATCTTGCGGGCAGATGTCCCGTAGGCGGGTGGCCGGACGGCGAACGGTTGCTGTCGTGGCGGTTCGAAGGGATCGCGCCCCGCCACCCCGGCCACCCCGATCTCCCGCTCGGCCTGATCGTAGTAGGGTGCAAGGTCATCGTAGTCGATGGGCCAGTCCGGACAAGCGGGAAGGGGATCGTCGAATCGCCTTGACGTCACGAAGTCCTGCTCGCGAAGCCGTAACGACGCCGCCCCATAGAACACGGATTTGCCACCGACCGTCGAATCGGGGAACACAACGGTTCTGCCGCGACGCCCGTCAACTTCATCGCCGCTCTCGCTGCGGTACTTCTGCTCGATCTGGATGGCGACGGGATCCCAGGCCGAGTCGTCTCGATCAACCCAGCGGCCGCGCTCGATGATGAGCACCCGCCGTCCGGCCCGCGCGAGGGTGAGCGCAACCGCACTACCCCCAAAGCCGCTCCCTACGATGATGGCGTCGAATCGATTCGGCATTGGTGGCGCCGCCGGTCCTACGACGGCCCGATCATTCGCACCTCAGCCATCGCGGGGCGCGGATTACAGAACGCCGATGACGAAGAGTCGGTAGATGAAGAATGCCGTGACCGCTCCTTCCAACACCCACGCCATCGGCTGCTTGTAATAGCCGATATACATGTCCCATCCCCAATACCCCGTGTCCTTGAACAGCGCCAAGGTCAGTCGCTTGGGATACACGGGCCAGAAGAGCGGGAGACCCACCGTGCTGCCGATGTCGGCAGCATAGTGCGACACAATTGCCACAAACGTGAACACCGCGTAGTGCGGAGAAATCAGTGCGACCACACCGCTCACCAACACCGCGAAGAGAACCGTATGCGTGACCGTACAATGGAATTCGGGTTTGGCGAAACCCGCCTTCACGACCAAGCTGTCGACGTTGGGCAGCCAGTGCATCCCGACACACAGTGCCACCGTCTTCGGATTCCAATCGTAGGTCGCGATCGAGAGTGCGAGAGGAAGGTGGCCAACCTGCATGCAATCTCCGTAGTCGGTGTCGTGTCGGTTGTCGACGTCAGCGCGGCAAGAACGCGAGGCTGCGATGCTCCGCTCCGCGGAACCAGCAAACGTGTCCCATGGTAACGATGCTCACTCCGATTCGCTAGCTGTCGCGAGATGCGTGACCGTCGGTCGGCGAATCCGACGAACGAGGCGCTGGAGCAGCACCAGGATCCCGGAGCCCAGGATGATCGCCAGGAGGATCACGGTGGGCACGCGGAGCACCGCTCCCAGCCACGCGTAGAGGTAGATCCGTGGCAACCTGCCGATTCCCGTCGCGATCAGGTAGGGGCGCATTGGATAGGCGTGCAGCACGGCCAGCACGCGCACCACCCAACACGGAAACGGGCTGGCCGCAACCACCACCACGGTCCAGAACGGTGCACGGGCGAAGAAGCGAACGGCGCTCTGCACGCGTCGATGGTCGCGCAGTCGACTCAATTCGTCGCGATTGAGCACCCACGCATAGATGTGCCAATTCACGAACTCCATGTAGACGTAGGTGCTGAGCGCTACGAGGGTCACCCAAATGGCCTTCTCGTACTTGGCCGCTTCCATCACGAGCGGCTCGAGCGCAGCGGGCAACACGGGGCCCAATGGTCCCGACGCGGGCAGGGACAGGACGGCGAGCCACGCCAGTGGAACGAGCCGTGGGAAGACGAGCGTGAGCGGGATGGCCACGAGCGCGACCATTCCAATGGCGCGCACCATGAGGTCCCATTGGCGAGAGCCGCGCGGCGCGACGAGGAATCGCCAGGACGTACGGACACGGCCAGCCACGGTTGCCAGGAAAGTCACGAATCCCTCGACGGATCGGTGGTATGGGTGTGACGAAGTGCCCGTCCGATCATGTTGCCGGCGCTCCCCGGTGACGCGTCGACCTAAGGTACTCCTGGAGCCATTGTACGGGCCAATGGTTGGCAACCGTGACGGGGCGGGTATCTTCACCGGACCATCGGTCAAATGTCTGGACTACGCCTCACTGGATCGTAGCATGGCACAGCGCAGCCGTCTCCGCCCCGCCGATTGGCTCATTGCTTTCTACAACGTTGTGATGGTCGTGCTGTGGCTCGTGTTCCTCGGACGAGCGTGGTACGCGCCCTGGCTGGCGCTTGCGCACGTCGCGGGTCTCCTGCTTCCCTGGCTGTGGATTCGCGCACCGATGCCTGGGGGACGAGCCATGCGCTTCCTGCGCGAGCTGAATCCCTTGCTGTTTCTGGCCGTGTACTGGACCGAGCTCGATCTCGTGCGACCGGCGCTCGCACTCACCGGCATCGACGAGCCCATCGCCGCGCTCGACCGCCTGATGTTCGGGGTGAGCCTGCACGAGGTGTGGCTACCGACGATGGGGGCGCTGTGGATGAGCGAAGTGATGCACTTCTTCTACTACGCCTACTACCTGGCCGTGTACATCCCGCCCGTTGCGCTGGTCATCATGGCGCGCTACCCGGCCGCACGCGACATGACCTTCCGTCTGACGCTCACGTATGTGAGCTGCTACTTCGTGTACATCGCGTTCCCGGTCGATGGCCCGCACTTTCTCATGGAGCCAGCGACGGGCGTGCACACCGAGGGGTTCTTTTACGGGTTGGTAGGAGCGGCACAAGCGCTGGGCGATTCGAGGGGATGCTCGTTCCCCAGCTCACATGTCGCTGCCGCCGTCATGGCCGCCATGTTGGCGTGGCGCTGGCTGCCGCGATGGGTCGCGGTGATCGTGTGGATCGAGGCATTTGGTGTGCTCACGTCGACCACGTATACGCAGCATCACTACGCCATCGACTCGGTGGCAGGGCTGCTCTGGGCGGTGTTGGTCTGGGTCGTGGCGACTCCGTTGGGGCGAGCTTTGGGCGAACCGTCGGAGCCGAAGCCACGGGAATCCGGGTAGCGGAAAGCCGAGCCGCGGTCGCGGAGTGACGCGGCGCAGGACGGTCCGCCGTTACTGGCCGGCCGCCTGAACTCTCTGAAGCAGCACTCCGATCGCCCGGTCCGTCGCGCGAGCGGCCGCGTCGGTCCCCGCGTTGGTCACGGAGACGAACGCAAGGTTGCGAGCCGGTGCGATCCACACGGTCGCGTACCACATGGCGTTGCTCCCGCTGTGGGTGAGCGCTGGGCCACGAGCCCAGTCGCGCTCGACCACGATCCAGCCCAGCGCGTAGTTGCCGGACACGACGGCGTGAAGTTTGTGAAACGATTCGGCGGAGACGATGCCGTCGATGCCGTTGGCACCGGCCAGGTGTTCCATCACGAACTGCGCAAAGTCGCTGAGCGTGGCGTGAACAGTTCCCGCCGGTCCCATTGCTGCCGGGTTGTCCGCAAACGGCCCAGGGGCGACCGAGCGCCATTCCTGCTGGACGCGCCAGTGGCCCCAGGGTGCATCTCGTGTCTCATGGGATCCGGGGGGGCCGAAGCCACTTTCGATCATGCCGACCAACTGGAACAGGTCATCGCGCATGAGATCTTCCCACGCTCTGCCCGTCACCGCTTCCATCATCGCCCCGGCGACGACGTAATTCCCGTTGGCATACTGATACGTGCCACGTTCGCCGCTTGGCCGGAGTTGGAGGAATTCTGCCGCCCAGCGCCGCCGTTGCAGAGGGAGCGGTACCGTGTCGCTTCGGAGACGTGACCATGACGGTGTGCGAACGTCCTGATTAGATATGCCCGAGGTATGGGACAGCAGTTCGTCGAGTCGCACGTCTCTGAACTCTGGCCGGATGGAATCGGCAAGTTGTGGAAACACATCGTGGACCGACGTGGTCCAGGAGAGAACCCCGCGCTCGACCAGCATTGCCGCAAGGGTCGCGGTCATGGCCTTGGTAAGCGACCCGAGATGCCAGCGGTCGATCGTTCGCACCCGCTCGGGAAATCCGGCCGCCCGCACCCCAGCGACCGCCATCTCGAAAACCGAGTCGCCGTGAATCGACATCGCTGCCAGAGCTGGCAGATCGAAGCTGGCGCGCACGGAATCCAGTAAACTGCCGAGTCGACCATCGCGGGCCGTGCCCACGTCCTGCGCAGTGCCCGGCGCAGCCAGGCAACCGAGCAACAACACCGCAGTGAGAGTGAATGGCCACCCCACGGATGTCATCCGGGAAGCACGAGGACTCCTCACGAGACCCGTTGCTTGGACTTCCGCGGGCGCTTCTTGACGCCGCTCTTTCCGCTGCTGTTTTCGAGCTGCAGCAACTCCAGAACTGCGATCTCGTCCTTGCGCAGCCCCGGCCGCTTGCGGCGACGCTTGGTCCCTCCCCCGGACGGGGTGGGGGCGACGCGCCCTGCCTGGTAGGCTTCGAGCACGCCCGGATGGACGTAATAGTGACGGCACACCGCCCGCGTGTTGCCCAGGCGTGCGGCAACGAGGTCTATTGCCCGCACGATGTTGGCA
>JAOTWK010000625.1 GCA_029862935.1 Gemmatimonadota bacterium
CCGACGCACCCGTCGTCGCTGCTCCGGCTTCGCTCCTATCGCCTCACGTTCGCGAAGCTCCTTGATGCCCTTGCCTATCGTCGATGGAACGATCCCAGTGCCTCGATGGACGAGCGCGATTCCTCCTGTTGTCTCCCACACTGGATTGCATTTCACCGCCTGGGGTTGGTCGGATTGGCTCACCGGTGAGTGCGATGGGACGGTGAGGAAGTGTGACCGAGGCGCGGCGGTGGGAGCCAGATTCGCCCACCGGTGAGCGAGACTGGCGACGGGAGTTACGCTCGGAGAAAATCGGCCATCCCACAAAAGAGTTGGCCCGCCACGGCTGCAACCGTGCGGGCCATGGCCGGTGCAGCTTCGATTCCAAACGGGGCTCACCAGCGAGGAGTACGTTAGCCGGGAGGCGTGGCGCGAGGCAAGGCTGGAGCGCTGTCCGCTGCATCCGGGTGGCGGCTGCGGGTTGGCCCGCCACGGCACCTACGAGCGGATGGACCCGCCTGGCGCCCGAGTCGCTCGCTGGCGCTGCCCACCAGGTCATTGCACGTTCTCGCTGCTGCCGGATTGCCTGGCGGCACGCCTGCCGGGTGCGCTCGCCGAGGTCGAGACGGTGGTCGCTGCCGTGGAGTCCGCTGCGAGCCTGGAGGCCGCGGCCGATGCGCTTCGCCCGGACATCGAGCTGCCCGGGGCGATCCGCTGGACGCGACGGCGGGTCCAACGCATCTCCACCACGCTGCACGTGCTGCGCGGGCTCGACCCCGAGCGCTTCGCCGGCTGGCCGGCAACAGTGAGCGCATGGCGCGCCGGGCTCGGCCTGGAACCGGTGCTGCCGGCGCTGCGCGTGATCGCGGCGGATCACCTCCACGAGTTGCCCGCCCCGCTCGGATTCTCCAACCGCCTTGCCCATGGCGGTGAATCGCATCACGTCTTCCAACACCCGACGGGGCCAGACCCGCCCCAGCACCCTCGATAGCGTCTCGACCTCCCGGGTCATGCGACCCGCCATCGAGACCGAGAGGCCATGACCCGCCCCCATCCCGACCCCCGCCACGCCGTCGCCCTGTTCCGCTACGGCGTGATCGCCGACCTGTTGCGCCTCGAGCCCGGCGCCGATGGGCTGTATCGGCACATCGCCGAGAAGGCCGCACGCGACTACGTCATCCCTGGCACCACCCGCACCCGCATCGCCGCCGAGACCATCCGTCACTGGCTCAAGCGCTACCGCGCCGGCGGCTTCGACGCGCTGATGCCCAAGCCGCGTGCCGATCGCGGCCGACCGCGCAAGATCCCCGACGACGTCGCCGACCTGCTCGTGTCCATCAAGGCGCAGCATCCGGCGCTGCCGGTGCGCGCCGTCATCGACCACGCCCACGCCAGCGGTGCGCTGCCCGAGGACTTCGCGCTCGCCCCTTCGACCGTGCACCGCATCCTCGCGCGCGAGGGCCTGATGCGTAAGCGCACCGATGCACCTTCGAGCAACGACCGACGCCGCTTCGCCTTCGCCCGCGCCGGCGAGCTGTGGATGAGCGACGTCATGCATGGGCCCAGCGTCACGGTCGAGGGCAAGGGGCGGCGCAAGACCTACCTCATCGCATTCCTCGACGACGCCACCCGCGTCATCCCCTACGCCGCCTTCGCGCTCTCTGAGAACACCGCCGCCTTCCTGCCCGTATTCAAGCAGGCGATCCTGCGCCGTGGATTGCCCGAGCGCTTGTACGTCGACAACGGTGCGAACTTCCGCTCCCATCACCTCGCACTCGTGTGCGCCAAGCTCGGCGTGGCGCTGATCCACGCGCGGCCGTATCAACCCCAGGGAAAGGGCAAGCAGGAACGCTGGTTCCGCACCGTTCGCGCGCAACTCGTCGCCCACCTCACGAGCGAGGACACGATGAGCATCGAGGCGCTGAACCGCCGCTTGTGGGCCTACGTCGAGGGTGAGTACCACCGCAGCCCCCATCGCTCGCTGGCCGGTGACACCCCGCTCGAGCGCTGGGCACGCACCGGTGATGCCGTGCACTTCCCCGACCCCCACCTCGACCTCGACGCGCTGTTCCTCTTCGAGACCACCCGCCGTGTCCAGCGCGACCGCACCGTCTCGCTCAACGGCGTCATCTACGAGGTCGACGCCGCCCTCGTCGGCGAGAAGGTCACACTGCGCTACGACCCCAGTGCGCCGCCCGGGCGAGCGCTCGAAGTCTGGCATGACAACCGGCGCATCCACGATGCCACGCCGCTCGATGCCTACGCCAACTGCTTCGTCAAGCGACACCGCCCGTCGTGGAACCTCCAGCCTGACACGCCACCCGCAGCCGAAGAGC
>JAOTWK010000090.1 GCA_029862935.1 Gemmatimonadota bacterium
TGTATTCGATCACCCAAGACCCGTCGCGCCGACTTGGCAGCCTGTGGATCGTGGGCCCGTACCTCGGCACCATGTTCGAGAAGCGTCTCAATCAGGTTGAGCGAGGGGCTCTCTCGCACATCATCGGTCCGCGCCTTGAAAGCGAGCCCCCATATCGCCACCGTCTTGCCATTCAAATCATCACCCAAGGCCTCCATAAGTTTTTCGCCAACCCGGTTCTTCTGGCGAGTATTGACCTCCTCCACCGCCTGCATGATATCGAGCGAAACGCCAGCTTCGTCAGCCGTTCGGATAAGCGCCCGTACATCCTTGGGGAAGCATGATCCACCATATCCGGGACCGGGGAAGAGGAAGGCGGAGCCGATGCGAGCGTCCGCCCCGATGCCGCTTCGAACGAGCGTGATGTCCGCTCCCACTTCTTCACAGAGTTCCGCCATTTGGTTCATAAATGAAATCCGCGTGGCGAGCATCGCATTCGCCGCATACTTCGTGAGCTCTGCGGACGCGATGTCCATCACGATCATTGGGTTGCCGGTTCGCACAAACGGGCCGTAGAGCTCCCGAATGGCGCGCTCAGCCTCCTTGGAGTCCACCCCGATGATGACGCGATCCGGCTTCATGAAGTCATCGACGGCCGCTCCCTCTTTGAGAAACTCAGGGTTGGAACAGACATGAAACCTCTCGGATGTTCGCTCAGCCACCGCGCGCCGAACCTTTTCGGCCGTCCCGACCGGTACGGTGCTCTTCGTAACCACCACTTTCGGTTCGTTCATGTGCTCGCCGATCGTTCGTGCCACATTGAGCACGTGCTGCAAGTCAGCTGAGCCGTCCTCATCGGGCGGGGTTCCGACGGCAATGAAGATCACTTTCGAAACCTTCACGGCCGCACCGATGTCCGTTGTGAACGAAAGGCGGCCCTCGGCTTGGTTATTTGCCACCAGGGGCTGTAGGCCGGGTTCGTAAATGGGGATGTCGCCACCCTTGAGTGCGTCGATCTTCTTCTCGTCCACGTCGACACAAATCACGTCGTTACCCGTCTCGGCAAGACAGGCCCCGACCACAAGGCCCACGTAACCCGTCCCTATTATCCCAACCTTCATGGCTTCTCCCTCCGACCGAGAGCGTTTCGCGTATCGACCACTCGCCGAGCCTTGGACGCAACCTTGCTGTAGTCGATGTTAGAATGATCCGTCGCAATCACTACACAGTCAGCCTGCTGGAGTGCTCTCTCATCGAGAGCAACTGACGACAAGTCGATACCATCCTCATGGAGCTGCGGCACGAAGGGGTCGTGGTAGCTCACGTCGGCGCCCTGCTGCAGGAGAAGTCGGATGATGTCCAACGCCGGGCTCTCGCGAACATCGTCGATGTCCTTCTTGTACGCCGCACCAATCACAAGCACCTTCGAGCCGCGCACCGCCTTCGAATCTTCGTTCAACCCCTCGACCACCTTGCGCACCCAGAAGGCCGGCATCTCGGAATTCACCTCGCCTGCCACCTCGATGAACCGCGTCTTGTAGTTGAGGGCGCGCATCTTCCAGGCCAGATAGTGAGGATCGATGGGGATGCAGTGACCACCCAACCCGGGTCCCGGGGTGAACTTCATGAAGCCGAACGGCTTGGTAGCCGCCGCATCGATGACCTCCCACACGTCCACTCCCAGGCGGTCGCACACCATCGCCATCTCGTTCACGAGGCCGATGTTGATGCTGCGGAACGTGTTCTCCAAGAGCTTGACCAGCTCGGCGGCTTCTGGTGAGGAAACCGGCACCAAGCTGTCGAACACCGGCTCGTAGAGTGCCAGCACGACCCGCTGACAGGCCGGCGTGACACCTCCCAGGACCTTCGGCGTGTTCTTCGTCTGCCACGTAGGATTTCCAGGATCAACCCGCTCGGGGCTGAACGCCAGGAAGACGTCCTGTCCGATCTTGAGACCCTTCACTTCGATTTTGGGCAGTAACAGCTCCCTCGTCGTACCCGGATAGGTCGTGCTCTCGAGCACCACGACCTGTCCCGGACGGACGGCCTTCGTGACTGCCTTACCGGCCGCGAGGACAAAGGAGACATCCGGGTCCTTGGTCTTGGAGAGTGGTGTCGGGACGCAGATCGAGATGACGTCGACCTCGCTCAGACGTGCCATGTCGGAGGTCGCCGAGATCTTGCCCGCTCGGACCAGTGGCCGCAGCCGCTCGGTCGGGACGTCCTGAATGTGGGATACCCCATCATTGATTTGGCCAATCACGGTCTTCTTCACGTCAAAACCCAAGACGGTGTATCCAGCCTCGGCCACCTCGATTGCCAGCGGCAGTCCCACATAACCGAGGCCCACCACGCCAAACACGGCAGATCGGTCCGCCGCCTTTTGCAGCAACTGTTGCTCAGCCTTCATGGTGCTCCTGCACGATCTGTGGATGCGATGCCGACCCCCACCCCACCATTTGCCATGGACTCCGTTGCTGCCTCCAAGATTCGTACCACGATGACTCCGTCCCAGGCGTTCACGCGCGGTTCCACCTCACCGCGGGCAACTTGCACGAAGTGGCGAAGCTCGGCACTCAGAGGCTCCACGTTGGGTACGCGAGGGATCGTGATGTCGCCCTCGCGGATCGCCAGACTCTCCCCGTAGGACGTGTATTCCGGCGGCCGATCGACCCCCTTGTCGTAGATCCGCAGCTTCTCACGCGCTTCCATGTCGTCGAACACGACCATCTTCCGCGAGCCCACGACCGTGAGCCGCCGCTCCTTGCGTGGATCGAGCCACGACATCTGCACGTGCGCCATGACCCCGGAGGCGAATTCCATCGTCATGAACACGACGTCCTCGATGCCCGGCTGGAGATAGCTCTTTCCGTGCGCGGTGACGCGCACCGGGGTCTCCCCCAACAGCTCGAGCGCAACCGAGATATCGTGCGGCCCAAAACTCCACAACGCGTTTTCGTCAGGCCGCACCTGACCGAGATTCACACGTTGGCTGTAGAGGTAGTACGGCGTACCCAGCTCACCCACCTGCAGCATCTGCTTGAGCCGTTCCACGGCCGAATGGAACACGAGCAGGTGGCCGACCACGACCGGTACTTTGTTCGAATCGGCGAGCTGCGCCACCTGGATTGCCGTCTCGCTCGAGAGCGCGAATGGCTTCTCCACCAAGGCCGGCAGACCTCGCCCGATCGCCCGCGCCGTGAGCTCGGCGTGTTCCGATGCCGGGGTTGCGATCACCACCGCGTCGGCATGATCGAATGCCTCATCAGCCGTCGCGACCAAGGGCACGCCGGGATAGCGACGCCCCACCACCTCGAGTTTCGCTCGATCGACGTCACAGATGGCGCTCAACTCGACATCGGGGAGCCCAGCCACCGTGCGCGCGTGATTGCGCCCCCAGTTGCCCACGCCGATGACCGCCACACGGAGCTTGGTCATGAGTAGAAGTCCCGCACCGCCCCGATCACGGCGTTCTGTTGGTCCTCCGACAGTTCGGGGTAGATCGGGAGCGACAACACCTCCCGGCAGGCTCGTTCCGCTTCTGGGAGCTGTCCCTCGCGGTACCCCAACGAGGCGAAACACGGTTGGAGGTGCAGGGCCTTCGGGTAGTACACCGCGCTCCCGATGCCCCTATCTGCCAAACGTTGCTTCAATTCGTCCCGTCGCTCCACTCGAGTCGTGTATTGGTGAAAGATGTGTTCGTTCGCGCCGTCGGTTACCGGCGTAGTCACCCCGTCCAGGTCGCCCAGAGCTGTGGTGTAACGGTCCGCATTCAACCGCCGCGCAGCGTTCCAATCGCTCAGATGCGCGAGCTTCACGAGCAACACGGCGGCCTGAAGCGTGTCCAGTCGGCTATTGGTGCCGACCTCGTCGTGGTGGTACTGTTTGGCTCCACCGTGCGTGCGGAGCTTCCTGAGTCGCGCGGCCCGAGCCTCGTCCTGCGTGACGATCATTCCACCATCACCCCAGCCGCCCAGATTCTTGCTCGGGAAGAACGAGAACGCACCCGTCGTTCCAAGCTCACCGGCCCGCCGCCACGTCCGCTCGATGCTGCGCCTTGCGCCGATTGCCTGAGCTGCGTCTTCGATGACCGCGAGACCATGACGCGCGGCAAGTGGAGCAAGGCGTTCCATCGGCACCATTTGACCGAACAGGTGCACAGGCACGATGCCCTTGGTGCGTGAGGTCACCGCTGCCTCGACCAGATCAACATCCAGATTGAACGTCACGGGATCGATGTCCACAAACACCGGGGTGCCACCCGCATTCGTGATCGCGCCGGCGGTCGCGAAAAACGTGAACGGCGTCGTGATCACCTCGTCGCCTGGCTCGAGGTCCAGCGTTTTGAGCGAGAGAAGGAGGGCATCCGTGCCACTGGCGCACGCGATGCCGTGCTTGGCACCGCATTCAGCCGCTATTTGTCGTTCCAACTCCGCGACTTGCGACCCCATGATGAACCGCTGCGACGTGAGCACGTCCTCGATCGCCGGGCGAACCTCGCCCTGAATGGCCGCGAATTGGGCGTGAAGATCTAACAGCGGAACCGGCACATTCATTCCAAGTCTAAGAAGGGCAGAAACTTACAAGAGGTCTCAAGACGAGGCAATCGGCTCGAGCGCACCAGAGACCTCTCGGTACGCTGACCCGCACCGCTCGCACGTCCCCGTGCCCCCGGCCACATGCAGCCGCTCACCACACTGACACATCCACCCGACGCGCCGCGCCGGCACACCGACCATCAGCGCATAGGCAGGGACATCTGACGTCACGACCGCACCGGCTCCCACAAAGGCATACTCGCCGAGCACCACGCCACACACGATCGTGGCGTTGGCACCGATCGCCGCTCCTCTCTTGACGCGCGTCTCCTCGTACTCCGACTTGCGCGACACGTGGCTGCGAGGGGTCGAGACGTTGGTGAACACGCAGGACGGTCCACAAAACACGTCGTCCTCGAGCACAACACCTTCGTAGATCGACACGTTGTTCTGGATCTTCACGTTGTTGCCGATCTTTGTCCCCGGCATCACGACTACGTTCTGTCCCAGGCTGCACCGCTCACCGATCTCGGCCCCGGGCATCACATGACAGAAATGCCAGATCTTGGTGCCGGTGCCGACCTTGGCACCGTCGTCGACATAGGCGCTTTCATGTGCAAAGAAGTTCATGGCGTCAACGGTTGTCAGTTGTCAGTTGTCAGCTATCGGCCTTCAGCCTTCTGCTCTCAGCCGTCAGCTATCGGCTTTCAGCTCACTGCTCCCGGTTCCCGTCTCGCGTCTCACGTCTCACGTCTCACCGAGTATCTGCACTTCCAACTCCAACTCTACTCCGTACTCGACCATCACCCGATTCCGCACCTCGTCAATCACCGCCATCACGTTTCCCGCGGTCGCGTTGCCCGTGTTCACGATGTAGTTGGCGTGGAGTGTCGAGACTTGGGCGCCGCCGACTTTAAAGCCCTTGAGTCCGAGCGCGTCGATCAGTTGCCCGGCGGTGCGGGATGGTTGGTCCTCTGTGAGTGACGTCGGATTGCGAAACACCGATCCACAACACGGCTCATTGAACGGGGTCCCGGCCTTGCGCCACGCAAGGTGCTTGCGAATGTCCCGGTCGAGTCCCGCGGGATCGCGTGGTTCGAGTCCGATGGTCGCCGAGGTGACCACACACCGACCGAGGCCGCTCGATCGGTACCGCCACGGGATCTCGCCTCCCAGTATGGAGCGAGCCGAGCCATCGCCACCGACAAGATCCACCGACCGCACAGCCTTCGAGAAGTCCTGACCGTGCGCACCGGCGTTCATGAACACGCCACCCCCGACCGATCCCGGAACTCCCACCAATCGATGGACACCAGCCAATCCTGCTTTCGCCGACCGACGCGCGAGTTGCGGGGTTGGGAGCCCGGCCCCGACCCGCCATACCCAGCTCTCGCCTCCGATCCCTTGCGTCACCTCGTCCATCCCTTTGCCCACGCGGATCACGATACCATCGAACCCGTCGTCCGATACCAACACGTTGGATCCCAAGCCCAGTGCAAGCCACGGCGTTTCAGTCTCGCGAGCGAAGCTGACCGCCGCTACGACATCGTCCACCGATGCGGGCTGGACCAAGACCGCGGCTGGCCCGCCGATCCGATAGGTGGTATAGGCGGCCAGCGGTTCGGCAAACCTGACGTCACCACGGATGCGCTGTTTGAGCACAGCGAGGCTAGTCGCCCTCAACCGTCCCTCCGGCACGGAGCACTCGTTGGAGTACACTGGTCCCGGTGGGCGGTCGGTCGGAACCACTGCGAGTCCCCGGCCGCAGGCCTGCCGCCTCCTCGTGCCACTGCTGGAGCGACTTGACCCCGCCTCGTCGGCTCCGCAGCGCCAGCACTGCATCGCACGCCGCACTGGCCGCGGACATCGTCGTCATGTAGGGCACCCGATGTCGGATGGCTGCGCGACGGATCTCGTAGTCGTCTTTGAGCGTGAGTTTTCCGAGGGGCGTGTTGATGAGGACCTGAACGTCACCCGAAATGATGAGGTCCACCGGGTTGGGACGTCCCTCGTGTACCTTGGCCACGTACTCGGTGGGAACTCCCCGCCCCCGCAGATACTTTGCGGTGCCCTCCGTCGCCATGATCCTGAAGCCCATCTCGTGCAAGCGGCGCACAATCGGCAGCACGGTCGGCTTGTCGTTGTCGTTCACAGTAACGAACACGGCACCTTCGAGCGGAAGCGGCCAGTCCGCGGCAACCTGCGCCTTGGCAAAGGCCATACCGAAGCTGTCGGCCACGCCCATGACCTCGCCGGTGGACCGCATCTCGGGACCCAGAATCACGTCAACATTGGGAAGCTTGGCGAAGGGGAATACGGCCTCTTTCACCGCTACATACGGCATCTGGACGCTGTCTACAACGCCGATCGCGTCGAGCGACTGCCCGATCATCACGGCCGCCGAGAGCTTCGCCAGGGGCACGCCAGTCGCCTTGCTCACAAACGGGATGGTCCGGCTCGCGCGCGGATTCACCTCGAGCACATACACGACACCCTCTTTCACGGCGTACTGCACATTGATCAATCCCACCACACCCAACTCCAGCGCGTATGCGCGAGTGTGCTCGCACATCTTCTCGACAGCGTGCTCCTCCAGCAGGTAGGGCGGAAGTACGCATGCGGAATCGCCGGAATGCACACCTGCATCTTCGATGTGCTGCATGACACCGCCGATGGCGCAGCGTGTTCCGTCCGCGATGGCATCCACGTCCGCCTCGAAGGCATCTTCGAGAAACCGGTCGATCAACACCGGATGTTCGGGCGACACGCGCGCTGCTCGCTCGAAATAGCTCCGCAACCCGGGCTCGTCGTACACGATCTCCATCGCACGGCCGCCCAGCACGTATGAGGGGCGCACGAGCACCGGATAGCCCACCTCGTTCGCCACCGTCACAGCTTCGTCGACCGTCCTCGCCGTGCCATTCGGTGGCTGCGTCACCCCGAGCTTTCGGCTCAGCGCGTCGAACCGTCGTCGGTCCTCGGCAATGTCGATTGCATCTGGACTGGTGCCCAAGATCGGTATGTGCAGCGCTTCGAGACCCTTCGCGAGCTTGAGCGGGGTCTGCCCCCCCAGTTGCACAACGACGCCTTTCGGGTTCTCAAGTCGGATGATCTCAAGCACGTCTTCCAGGGTGAGGGGCTCGAAGTACAGTTTGTCGGAAATGTCGAAGTCCGTGGAAACCGTCTCGGGATTCGAGTTCACCATGATGGTGCGGTATCCCAACTCCCGAAACGCCAGACCAGCACGGACACAACAGTAGTCGAACTCGACACCTTGCCCGATACGGTTGGGACCGCTTCCCAGAATGACAATGCCCTGCTCACCCAGTGGCTCTGACTCATTCTCTTCTTCGTAACACGAGTAGTAGTACGGGGTCGCAGACGGGAACTCACCCGCGCACGTGTCGACCACCTTGTACGTGGGGTGGATTGCGAGTTCCCATCGGCGCGTGCGGACTTCCCCCTCCGAGATACCTCGCAACGCTGCGAGCTGCCGGTCCGAGAATCCGAGCCGTTTCATCGACCGGAGCAGATCCCCACTCATCTTCCGCGCGCCCGCAAACTCGCCCTCCGCGACGAGCAGATCCTCGAGCTGCCACAGGAACCAACGATCGATCCCCGTCAGGGTCGAGATCTCATCGACCGTTACTCCGGCTTGGAGAGCACGCTTGATCTGAAAGATCCGTTCAGGCCTCGGAGTGCGGAGCATCGCCCGTAGCTCCTGCACGTCGCCGGACTCGAGCCCGTCGTCGGCCGGATGCGCGCCCACGACCCATCCCGGCCGATCGATTTCCAGCGAGCGGATCCCCTTTTGGAAGGCCTCTTTGAAGGTTCGGCCAATCGCCATGGACTCCCCGACGGACTTCATCTGTGTCGTGAGTCGGTTGTCGGCCGTCGGGAACTTCTCGAAAGCGAATCGCGGGAACTTGGCCACGACGTAGTCGAGCACCGGCTCGAACGACGCCGGCGTCGTCTTGGTGATGTCGTTGGGCAGCTCATCCAGCGTGTAGCCGACGGCCAGCTTGGTGCCGATACGCGCGATGGGAAATCCCGTTGCCTTCGACGCAAGCGCCGACGATCGCGAGACGCGCGGGTTCATCTCGATCGTCAGCATCTCCCCGTTTTCGGGATCGAGCGCAAACTGGATGTTGCAGCCGCCGGCATCGACACCCACTTCGCGAATGATGGCGATGGCCGCATCGCGCATGGTCTGGTACTCCCGGTCGGTGAGCGTCATCGCTGGCGCGACTGTGACCGAATCGCCCGTGTGCACACCCATCGGATCGAAGTTCTCGATCGAGCATACGATGACGACGTTGTCACGTCGGTCACGCATCACCTCGAGCTCGAACTCCTTCCAGCCGAGCACGGACTGCTCGATCAGCGCGGACCCCACGGGCGAGAGGTCCAGCGCGCGGCGCACCTGCGCTTCGTATTCCTCGACGTTGTACGCCACCCCACCGCCGGTTCCTCCCAGCGTAAAAGACGGCCGCACGATGGCCGGGTAGCCTACGTCGTCCACCAGACGCATCGCCTCGTCGGAGGAGTTGACCACCGCCCCACGCGGCACGGCGAGACCGATCCGCGCCATGGCCTCGCCAAACTCCCTCCGATCCTCGGCCATGCGGATCGCGCGCTCATCAGCACCGATCAACTCCACGCCGAACCGCTCCAACGTGCCGTCTCGCGCGAGCGCCATCGCGACGTTGAGCGCCGTCTGTCCACCCATCGTCGGGAGCAGCGCGTCCGGTCGCTCCGCCTCGATGACCCGAGCGACCCATTCCGGTGTCACCGGCTCGATGTAAGTCCGATCCGCCAACTCCGGATCGGTCATGATCGTGGCCGGATTGGAGTTCACGAGAATGACGCGGTAGCCCTCTTCCTTGAGTGCCTTGACGGCCTGGGTGCCCGAATAGTCGAACTCGGCAGCCTGACCGATCACGATCGGTCCAGACCCGATGAGCAGAATGCTCTGGATGTCAGTTCGCTTGGGCATGTACGACCTCGGTCAGGGCCTCATCGAGCGACCGCCGCGGCTCCCAGTCAGTCAGCTCCTTGAGTTTCGCAGCGTCGCCTACCAGATGTGGGATATCGGCAGGCCGCACCAGTTCCGGATCCTCCACCGGCTCGGCCTGATGTCCCACGATTGCGGCGAGTCGGTCAAACAACTCCCGCAAGGTGAGGGCGTCACCGCCCGCCACATTGTAGATCTCTCCGGCGATTCCGAACCGCAGAAGCTCTCCATAGGCATCGACGACATCGGACACGTGTAGGAACTCCCGCGCAGGAGCCAGGCTACCGACTTTGACCGTACGCTCTCCGGTTCGCTTGGCCGCGAGCAATCGGCGCGCAAAGGCCGGCACCACAAAGCGATCGTCCTGGCCGCGACCGGTGTGCGGGAAGGGCCTGGCGATCACGACCTCGAGACCGGTTCGCCGGCCTACCTCGAGGGCCGCGTTCTCAGCGCCCAGCTTGGATGCTGCGTAGGGGGAGCACGGCTCGGCCGGGTCGGACTCGACCCTCGCACGGCCCGATCCTTTGCCATATACCTCTGCCGTCGACACGATGAGTAACCTCGAATCCGCCCGACCCGTGGATCGTTGACGGCCCAGCTCCTCCGCGAGCCGCGCTGTCCCGACGGCGTTGATCTCCCACGCATCTCCCGGATCTCGGCGGGCATCGCCACCGGAGGCCACGGCGGCCAAGTGGGCTACCGCGTCGAAGCGTTGCGACAGCGCACCGCGTACCGACAGCGGATCGAGCAGCTCG
>JAOTWK010000626.1 GCA_029862935.1 Gemmatimonadota bacterium
GCCGCAATCAAAGAGCTGATCAACTGGGTTTGTCCCGATCCCCAGTTGAAAATGCCGTCACCCGAAACGTAATAAGCCTCGTTCCCGCTCACGCTGCTGTTCATGAGAGACAGAGTGCTGGTATTGACGATGCCGCCGCCGCCATACTTGGCGTAGTTTCCGCTCACGGTACTATTGGTGAGCGCCATGATGCCGCGATTGTCAATGCCACCGCCCCCGGAAGCCAAGGCGTAATTCCCGCTCACGGTGCTGTTGGTGAGCGTCGCCGTGCCCTCGCTGAAGATGCCGGCGCCGCCGTCGGCGTAGTAACTGTTGCTGTTTCCGCTCACGGCGCTATCGACCAGCGTCAGCGTGCCACCGCTCTGAATGAAGATACCGCCGCCATTATACGGGGTGTAATTCCAGCTGATGGTGCTGTTCGTGATCGTCAGGGTTCCGACATCGTAAATTCCGCCGCCCGTGTCGTAAGCCCGGTTTCCGCTCACCCTCGTGTTCATGAGAGCCAGCGTGCCCGCATTGAAGATGCCGCCGCCATCGTACGCCCCAGCGTACTGCGCGGTCACGCCCGAGATCGTCACCTGGGTAGCGGGCAAGATCTCGAAGATCCGATCCGAAAACAGAGACAGCTCGCTGGTTCCACCGATCCGCGTGTTCTCGGCTCCCGCTCCGATCAGCACCAGGTCACCCGCGATGTCCAGATCGCCGTCGGCGCTCCCGGGGGAAGCACCGACCGGAGCGATCGTGAGCTCGAAGGTTCCCGTCGGCACCTGCACGCCCTGTTTCCCCGGCGACGCGTTGGCCTCCATGATGGCCGCGCGCACGGTGCACTCGCCCATCAGCTGCGTTTGACAGAGGCCGTCGCCCGGATTCGCGTCGATCGCGTCGAGGGTCGAGTTGACGACGAGCTCACCCGTCTCATCGTCCCGCAGCAGGTCGGCCAGGCAGCCCGCGTCGGCCAGGTCGATGAACCCGTCCGCATCGTTGTCTATCGCGTCGCTGCATTCGGTGGCACCGAGGGGCCGGGCGAGCGCGATCGGAGCTGCCGCAAGAAATCCCAGACCGAGAGCACCCGCCAGCGCAGGGGCCCAGGCAAGCGGCCCACCCCGCCGGGCCCAGCGGGGAGGGCGCGCGGGGGCACGCCGGAAGGCGTTGCTAGGTCGTCTCGCGAAAGAACAACCGGCCATTGAGCGGTCTCCGCAAGCGGAACCGAGGCGGATTACCGACAACATCTTACGCGTCGCGTTGGCCCCATGGCAACGACGATTCCCCTTCCTCCGAGGCTATCGAGTGTAGGCCGTCAGCCGAGTTTGGAGTGACGGGTACGCGCGACACGAGTGCCTTCTCCAAGACGAGAACGGGCGATCCCGAGTGGTTCTCGGCGTGGCGCCCGAATTCGTCGGCGAGACCGCCGGGGCAGAGGCTGGCCGCTATCCCGCGTTCGGCGAGGTGCTTGCGAGCCTGCCGCGACAGACGCGGCTACCTGCCCTACCAGCGACCGCATCAGCGTCACCGGGAGGCAGACCCGGACGTAGCGCCCCCCCGCTACCAAAATGAAGCGCCTGGAGTCGAGAGGCTCCGGGCGCTCTGCTTTGCGACGCTTCGGACTCGCGTCGAAACCCTCGAAATGCGTTCCGTCCAGGGTCTCGCGACGCACGTCTAGAAACGCGGAGAAATGCACGTCGGCAATCACGCCTATCTCTTGAATCTTGCCGGGCCTGCGTGATTCCTCACGGAAGGGCAGACACCGCGGCTGTCCACCTCGGTGCAGCCACAGGCGAGGATGTCTTCGAGTGCTGCACCAGGCGCCATGACGCAGCCGAGGAACTCGACGGCACGTGCGCTGTCGGTTCGTGCGTCGAACGCGGTTGCACGGCACCATACTTCGCCCCAGCTGGTGATGCCGATCTGGTACTCGACGCCTTGATCCTCGTAGAACAGCGGGCCTCCTGAATCGCCGTCGCAGCTGCCCGCATGCTCGCGCGCCGGATTCTGTGAGGTGAACAGAATATGTTCGTCGGGCCCCATGAACGAGAGGGCAGCGGTCTGATCGGTCATCCAGCGCAGGCCGAGTACCGAGAGATCAAAGATGGGGCCGCCGGCATTGCCGCCTTCGCCTGGACCCACGAGATACTCGCCCACTCCATAGCCAACCGTCGTGACCATCAGCGGGTCCGATGCGTTGACCTTGTCCGCGAGGTAGTCCTGCGGAGGCAGCTCGACCAGGGGGATCGCTGAAAGGTCGACGAAATCTCCGCCCCGGGTGACGCGCTCGGACTCGGGGATATCGAAGACGACGACCGCATAGTCGTA
>JAOTWK010000627.1 GCA_029862935.1 Gemmatimonadota bacterium
GTCGCTCACCCGAAGACCGCGGAACTCGCCGTACAGGAACTGCCGCTCCCACATCCGGAGTCCCCGGTCGACATACTCCGGGAGCGCGCCCGCCGACTCGACCCAGAACCGGACAGGGAGTGACGAGCTGGGCCAGTGAAACACGGTATCCGTGCCCGCCAGCCGGAACTGATACGGCGTGAGTCGCACCGGTGTATCGGGCGATTCACACGCCGCAATGGCCATGGCCGGCGCGATGGTCAATGGGAGAAGCCATCGTCGGGTCATCGAGCACTCCAGTACACCGAGATGCCGCCCGAGACGCGGTGCACCGTGCGAGCGCCGCCCGCACCGCCGGCCCGCAAGGCCTGCGTCACGAACTGATGCGCGTCGTACGCCAGGTATGCCCCGAGAGCCCACCGGTGCGATACAGGCCGACGAGCGCGGGCACCGAGACCGACTGTCGCGGCCAGGGGAGCATCGTCCTGGAACAGGGTGGCACTGCGACCGTCAGATCCTGGCGCGTACTTGATCGCGCCCACCGCGCCCTCGACAGTCCCCCAGTCGGTGAGCCTCCGCTCGAGGGTCACCATGCCGGTCCACACGGTAAGCGGCAGCACCGTGAAGTCGGTGTTCAGCTCGTGGCGGGTCACGTCACTGTGGGTCCATCGCACGCGGATGCCCACGCTATAGACATCGGAGATCGGGGTGCCGAGCGCGACGGCGATCGTTGGCGCCACCGCCGGCGCGACCGTTATCGCGTTGACGATCACGTCCTGGGCAAGGTCCGACGTCCATGTCCCGCCCATGTCGAGTCCGACGAGTACCTGGCCCCGAGCGGTGGGAGCCGTCCCACAGAGCAGTCCGAGGAACGTCAGCGTGACGCCTTTCACGCGGGGCTCCGTTGCGGGGCCAACCAGCGGACGACGAAGGCCAGGAGGAGCGCCACCGCAAACGCACACACCACGACCGGGCCCGTCGGTAAGTCACTCTTGTAGGACACGAATAGTCCGAGGATTGTCGCCAGCGTGCCCGTGGTCCACGCCACGGCCAACATCCGACCGGGGGTCGACTGAAACAGGAAGGCGATGACCGCGGGGATCACGAGAAAGCTGAAAACCAGCAGCACGCCGGCGATCGCAACCGATGACGTGACCACTACGCCGAAGAGCGCATAGAACAGGAAGTCCCATCCTGCCACCGACCACTTCTTCTCACGGGCGACCTCCGGATGCAGCGAGATGGTGAGGAAGCGCGCGCGGAGCAGCCAGTGGACGATCCCGAGCGCAGCGTACACCAGTCCTGTCTTTACGATTTGTGGCCAGGTGACCCACAGGAGGCTTCCGGTCAGCAGGTGCTCAACGTTTTCCGCGCCGCGTGGCGACTGGGATGCTACCAGGAGCGTGGCGGCCGAGGCGACTACGAACACGATCCCGATGATGGCCTCCTGTGGCACTCGGTCGTGTTCGAGCCGGGTGACGCTGAGGATGGCGGCCGCGATGAGCGTTGCACAGAGCGCGATGACATAGCCCGCCTCTCCCTCCGGGAGCCCCGTCACCCCGGTGAGCCACTGGGAGAGGCCGAGTCCGGCCGCGGCCCAGCCAAACGCTGCCACCTGTGCCAGGGCGAGATCCACGAAGATCACACCTCGGGCGATGATGTGGATCCCGAGGTAGCCGAGAATCCCAGCCAGGATCAAGGAGGCGATGAGGGCGGGCAGCATCAACTCGATCATGATCAATCTCGCATCAGGTGGTGGTGGGCCTCACACGATCGGGCCGCTCATGGGTGGCCGGCCGCGGTCCCGCGAAAGCCGGCTGCCAGCGCGGACACCCAGCGATCGATCAACTGGAAGTAGTCGTCCACGCCGGCTTCGCCACCCACGTGCTCCGGAACGATCACGGCATGCGCGCCGGTCCGGGATGCCACGCGTTCGACCTGCGACCGGCTGAAGTAGTTGGCCGCAAACAGCACGGGAATATGCTCGCGCTCGATGAACTCGATCACGGTGCCCACGTGTCCCGGCGCCGGCGGAATGCCGGGCTTCGGCTCGACGAACATGGCGCACTCCACCTGAAACCTCGCGCTGAAATACGCCCAGTTCTTGTGGTAGCATACCATGCGTCGATTGCGGAACGGTGCTCCGTCAGCCAGCCAGCCTCCAACGTAGCTCGTAAGCGGCCTCCCCTGAAACGACTGTGAGCGGGCGAAGTCCCAGAACCGGTTGTCCTTGGCGAGGGAGAACAAGGTTTCCCCGCCCAGCATCTCGACCAGTTGGTCGCCGTACAGGCGTCGAAGCACGCGATCCTCGAACGCGCGGAGGT
>JAOTWK010000628.1 GCA_029862935.1 Gemmatimonadota bacterium
ATAGTGAGGGTGATGACGCTGAGGCGGTAATAGAGATCCTGGCGAAGCCGCCCTTCACTGAGCAAGGTCCCCAGGGGTTCGTTGGTCGCCGCGATCAACCGCACATCGACGCGGCGCGACTTGGTGCCGCCGACCCGACGGACCTCCTTGTCGTCGAGAACGCGGAGCAGTTTGGCCTGGAGGTCGTGGGGCACCGTTCCCACCTCGTCGAGGAACAGCGTGCCTCCATCGGCGACCTCGAACAAACCCGGCTTCATTGCGTGAGCGCTCGTGAACGCGCCCCGTTCGTGACCGAACAGCTCCGACTCGATGAGCCGCTCGGGGAGCGCCGAGCAGTTGACGGCGACGAACGCGGCGGCCTGGCGCGGGCCGCCGTTGTGGATAGCCCTGGCCAGGAGCTCCTTGCCCGTTCCGGTCTCACCCGTGATGAACGCCGTCGCATCTGCATGTGCGAGAACGCGCCCCGTGCGGGCCAGCACGTCTCTCAAGGCAGGGCTCTCCCCCACGATTTCCCGAAACGCTTGGGCCTTCGCACCGACGTCTTCTCCAGCCGCACTCCGAGCCTTCTCGTCGAAGCATTCGACCGCCAACGCCACGGCGTTCCGCAGCATTTCGAGATCCTCCGGCATCGCGAAATAGTCGGTGGCACCATGGGATACCAGTTGGATCGCAATCCGTCTCCCCGGATCAGCCCCGACCACAAATAGGGGTCGCTCGGAAGCCACCCAATGATCATCGAGCCACTGTACGGCCTGCCACTCGGCCCCCCCGGCGGCCACGATGCTGGCGACCAGATCTCCGCCGGACCGACACGTATCGCCGGCCGTGTATACGCGGGCAAACATGTCGAACCCCTTGGCGAGATCGCTCCAGAGTTCCGAGAACGCGTTAGACAATTGGACAATGGCCACTGCGCGATTCAACACGAATGAATCCTTGGCACGTAGCGTACCGTTTTTGTCTGATCAGCTAAACAGTTGTCCCGTAATCACTAAGACAGCTTACCAGGATCACACTAGCTGTACCGGATCATACCAGCTGGGTTGAAACGTACCAGTCGGAGAGGCGGCGCGCGAACGGTGAGCGCATCGGGCGCGAACTGACTGGACACACTCGCAGCCGCAATGTTCGTGCGCAGCAATGAACTGACGTGGTGCCGGAGCTTTCGGGGCGCCTCGTCCACGCCGCCGCACAAAGACTGTGCAGGCGGCCTCCTAGCCTGCACCATTATTGTGCGCCATAATCCTCGAGTGAGTAGGTACCCGTTGGGAGGTCACTCGCGGGAGGCAGGCGCAGTCCACCTCCGCAGGCAGAACGAGGCTCGTCCGTGTCCCAACCGATCAGGGTTCTTTTGGCCGACGACCATGCCGTGTTGCGCTCGGGTCTGCACAGGCTGCTGTCTGCCCAGCCGGATCTGGAGGTGGTTGGCGAGGCCTCGTCGGGTGAGGAAGCGATCGAGCAGACCAGGACCCTCCGGCCCGACGTGGTGGTGATGGACATCGTCATGCCGGGCATCGGGGGCCTGGAAGCCACCCGGCGGGTGGCAGCCCTGGGGCTCGGGACCAGGATTCTCGCCCTCACTGCCCATGATGAGCGGGAGTTTCTCATTCCCGTCCTCAAGGCCGGGGCCAGCGGCTATATCACCAAAGACCGGGACGCACACGAGCTGGCCGATGCCATTCGGAACATCGCACGCCACGACGTGTTTCTCTCTCCCTCGGCCACCAAGCTCCTCTTGCAGGTGTACCTCGAGAACACTGGCAGCGACCGGAGCGCGATGCACCAGCTGAGCGCTCGCGAAGCCGAGGTGCTCAAACTCACCGCGGCGGGCCACAGCTCGAGTGAGATCGGCCGGACGCTGGGCGTGAGTCCGAAGACAGTCGATACCTACCGCGGCCGCATCATGCAGAAGCTGGGACTCCACCGACGCTCGGAGCTGGTCACCTTCGCCTTGCAACACGGGCTGCTCGAAGCAGATCGGTGATCCCGACCCGGGATCCTCCGAGGGATTCCAGAACCCCCATCCCACACCAGCACTGCACCAGTCTCGTGCGGCATGCACCGAGTGGCGCACCATTTCTGTGCGGTTTTTCCTTACGGCAACGTGCGACGAATCCTGCCAAATCTGACCGTAACGCTTTAATTGACAATAGCTTGACCACGTTGCGGCCGCCCTGGCATGGCCATTGCCTAGCGTTTCTGTACGAAAAAACCCGACGCGGGGATCCGGGCGCTGCCGCGCGCCCCCTCTCCATTCCCATTTCGGTTTTGGACTGTACGAGTCACGGAGGATTGTCATGC
>JAOTWK010000091.1 GCA_029862935.1 Gemmatimonadota bacterium
CGTCCGGGAGCGCGCGCACCATGTCCGCGGTGTAGTACGTGACGGCCATACCCATAAGCTCGGCTCGGCGGAGAGGGGAAAGCAAGTGGACATGCAACACGGTCGGCTGCGCCACCCGCGGCTCCCGAACCGGGATCGCGCTCGCCGGGGCGTTTGCTCGCGCCGGGCCGCGTCCCCCCCGACGGCAGCCCCTGGGCGTGACCGAGAGGCACGGAGACAGGTATCAAGGCTGAGCGGGTCAGGGTCTCCGTGAGCAGGTCAACGTCCACCCTTTGTTGGATTGGGCAGATTGCCGGAGGTGCTATGCGTCGGGTACAACAGCCGCTTCGCGGGAGGCGACCCCCCGCGGTGATGCGGTGCCTGGCGGTCGCGGTGGCAGGAATGACGCTGGCGTGTGGGGAGTCGACAGGTCCGATCGGCATGATGGACCCCAGCCGTTCCGACCCCGACGTTCCGCGGTTCGAGCTGCAGCGCGGGGCCCTGGGATGGGAAGCCACCATCCCGTTTGTTTTCACCAACGCGACCGACGCAGCCGTGTTCCTCGACAACTGCAACGGGTGGACCGGCGCCAGCTTCGAGCAACTGGTGGGCGACGAGTGGGTCTTTGCGCTCGGCGTCGGACGGCCGGATTGCCTTGGTCAGCCGATCGAAGTCCGGCCCGGGGGCACGTGGGAGACCGACGTGCCGTTCTTTGCGGCCTACCCGGACAACGAGGTCGAACCCAAGCTGAGCGTGGCACAGGTCGAAGGCCGGTATCGGATCGTCCTCGAGGGTGTCTACACCCGTCGCCCCCCGGCGTCGTTCGAGGAGACCCCAGGCTGGGTCTATGGCCCGGCCTCGCCGTACTATGTTCCCAAGGACCGTCGGATTTCGGCCACCTTCGAGCTGGTGGTGCGGAACTAGGCCGGCGCGCTGCTGCCCTGCCGCCTTGTCTCGACAGCGGGGCAGGGCGGCAGGGTGGGCGTTACGAGCAATCTCCCAACGACCAGGCGGAGCGTCATCCGCCGCGATCCGCGCGTCCGCGACTGACCGCGACGTTTCCTACCGCCCCGCCATCGTCCCCATCTCGTCCCAGTGCATCCGCGTCAGCGCCGACGGCGCGTGCACCAGGTGGCACTTGCCGCAGCTTTCCTGGCCGACCTCCTGCGCGGCGTGCTGCACCACCTGCGGGTCGGGCTGCGCCTGCTGGAGCGCCGCACCCAACGCATCGATCTTCTGCCACACGTCGGCGTCCACGAAGTAGCGACGCTCGGTCGTGTGGCACGACGCGCAGACGGTGGCGAGCAACGCGAAGCGCGCCCGGAAGGTGTCGTAGTGCCCGCGCGCGCTCTCTGGCTGCCCCTGCATCGCATCCACGACGGCACCGGTGAGCGCGGCGTCGATCTCGCGCATCAGCTCGGGGTAGCGCAGCTCCCGTCCTGACGCCGGCTCGGTGATCCGAAGCGCCATGAAGTCACCGAAGCGGTACCGGAAGTAGGCCTTCGGGAGGTTGGCGACGTGGCACGAGTGGCAGACCGCCCCGACCTCCTGGAACGCCGCACCGATCGCGTCGGGATCACCGGCCTCCAGCGCCGCCCCCAGGCGGTCCACCGGCTCGATCGGGTATTGGGCCGCCCACTCCGGCACCATCTGCGACACGGCAACGTACTCGTCGCGGAATTGCGGGAACCCGCGCTGCACGTTTTCCATGTCCTGCTCGCCGAGATCGACGTCGAGCGCGGTCATCGCTCCGGACAGCTGGTGCATTCGCGCGAGATAGACCGGCCCCTCCGCCTGCGGGGGATAGAACCGATCGAGGGAGGCCGGGGGCGGGCCGACCATCGCCTCGAGCTCGGCGACCCGCTCGCGCAACTGCTGGACCTCTGCGCCCTGATCGGGAGCGCACGCTGACGCGAGCGCGAGGGCGGCCATGGGAAGGAGCGTGATACGACGCATGGGAGGACGCTCTTCTGCTGGTGGTTGTCTGAACGGTGTGTCCCTTTGCCGGCGGGAAGTATGCCGTCCCGAAAAGGCGCTGTCGAGATGCCGGGACGCCGGGCCGCAACCCGAAGGTGACGACTCGGCGGCTTCCGGCTCGCGGATTGGGTTGGCAACCAGACGTTCACGAAGAAGCGGTCAGAGCATGCACCATGAGCGGGCGCCGGCAAGATTCGGGAAGCGCCCGTGCACGGTTGCTTGGTTCCCCGATTCGCCCAGGTCCGGCTACAGCCGTGGGTCCACCGGCTCACTCTCCAGCGCGAGCACACCGAACGCGCACTCATGCACCCGCCGCAGCGGTTCGCGCCGCACAAACCGGTCGAGTCCCTCAAGCCCGAGCGCGAATTCCCGCAACGCCAGCGACCGCTTCCTCCCAAGGGCTCGCGATCGGAGCCGGGCGAGATGCTCGGACTCGGTATAATCGGGCCCGTAGATGATCCGGAGGTACTCCCGTCCCCGCACCTTCACCGCGGGCTGAAGGAGGCCGCGCCGCCCGTACGCCACGAACGACGAGGGCTTGACCACCATGCCTTCCCCTCCCCCACCGGTCAGACCCTCCCACCACGAGACGGCATCTCCTACCTCGCGGTCGGCGTCCAGGCGGACGGTCCGCTGGGCCGTGCGCATCAGCACTGATCCCGCCGCTTCGACGACCTCCCCGATTGCTTCCAGGTGCCACCGATGGTCCTTGCCGCTGTGCACCGCCCCCTCGGTGGCCATCACGTGAAACGGCGCCAGCTTGAGGTCTTCGAGAGAACCGACATCCCAGCAGTAGCGGGCGTACGCCTCTGTGAAGCCAGCGGCGTTGCGTGCGCGCGCCGCATACCGATCGAGCAGTGCGTCCACGGCGCCACCGCCCGCCTTCGCGGCGCTGAGGGCCTCCAAGACCTCCGAAAGGGCTGCCTGCGCCGCCGCACCGACGGCCGCGTACTGCTGCCGAATCAACTCTCGCGCCTTCTCCGACCACGGCATCAGCTCACAGTCGAGACAGACCCAGTCCGTCTCATGCTTTTCCCAGAAGCCGCTCGCCTCCAAGGCGCGCTGAACCGTCTCCAGCAACTCCCGCTCGCGGTCGGTGCTCTCGAAGAACCTCCGCCCCGTTCGCGTATAGCACGCCCCAATACCGCCGTCGATTGCCCCGAAGCGTCGATGTGCCGCCGCCTCGTCCCGACACACCACGATCACCGCGCGCGACCCCATGTGCTTCTCTTCGCACACGACGGCCTCGACGCCGTTCGCCTGGAAGTATCGAAACGCTTCGTCAGGATGTTCCAGCACCCCGTCCCGCTTCGAGGTCTCCGTCGGTGACATGGTCGGCGGCAGATAGATCAGCCATCTCGGGTCCACGGCGAACCGACTGATCACCTCCAACGCGGCGATGCCGTTCTCTTCTCTGATCGTGACGTTGCGCTTGAGCCCGGTCGGGATGATCCGTTTGCCTGTCACGTCCGCGATGTCCAGCACGTCGTCGACCACCTGCTGGGCGGTCCGCCCGGCCGGCGGCGACCTGGCGCCGATGGGCTTCGCCGGCTCCGCGTACATCTGAGCGGCCCGCACGGAAACCAGCTCGCGCTCCGGGTACCGGAGCGCCGTAAGACGCCCGCCAAAGACACACCCGGTGTCGATGTTGATGGTGCGGTTGACCCACTCCGCCTCGGGGACCGGTGTGTGGCCGTAGACCACGGTGGCCGAGCCCCGATACTCGGAAGCCCAGTCGTACCGGATCGGCAGCCCGAACTCGTCGGACTCCCCGGTCGTCTCCCCGTACAGCGCGAACGCCCGGACCGCGCCCGATCCGCGCCCCTGGAGCTCCTCCTTCATTCCCGCGTGCGCCACCACGAGCTTGCCGTCGTCGAACACGTAGTGACTCACCAGCCCATCGAGGAATCGTAAGACTTGATCGCGGAACGCTTCGGGCTCCTGCGCAAGCTGCTCGAGCGACCGGTCCAGACCGTGGGCGATACGCACCTGCTTCCCGCGAAGCGCCTTCACGAGCTTCATGTCGTGGTTGCCCGGGACGCAGTGCGCGTGTCCGGAGGTGACCATGTCCATCACGAGACGCAGCGTGGCGGGGATACGCGGTCCTCGATCCACGAGGTCCCCTACGAACACGGCCATGCGGCCCTCGGGATGACCCCATACCCCGTCCTCGTCTCGCACGTACCCCAACTCGGACAACAGCGCTTCCAACTCGCTGCAACACCCGTGCACATCTCCGATGATGTCGAACGGGCCGTGCTCGTCGCGACGGTTGTTCCAGAGCGGCTGCCGCGCGATCGTCACGCGTTCGACGTCGTCGGGAGATGTGAACACGTGGATGTGCCGGAAGCCCTCGCGTTTGAGACTCCGCAGCGCTCGCCGCAACTGGCTCCGCTGCTGGCGAATCACGTGTCGCCCGAACGCGCGGTCCGGACGCGCACGGTTTCGCTCCTGACACACCCGCTCCGGCACATCGAACACGATCGCGACCGGGATCGCGTGGTACTGGCGGGCGAGCGCCATGAGCGGCTTCCGCGCCTCAGCCTGCACGTTGGTCGCGTCCACGACGGTCAGCCGCCCGCCGCGGAGACGCACTCCCGCAATGTGGTGAAGGACCTCGAACGCCGCGGTGGTCGCGGACTGGTCGTTCTCGTCGTCCGCCACGAGCCCGCGGCACGTGTCCGACGACAGCACCTCCGTGGCCAGGAAGTGGCGTCGCGCGAACGTGGACTTGCCCGACCCGGATGGGCCGATGAGCACAACAACCGCCAGCTCAGGAATGGCGACGGTCATCGCGAGAACACCGCCATTTGCGTGGGCCCGCCCAGTTCCGGGTCGCTCTCGCCGATCGACGCATAGCGTACCGAGTACCCGTGCGCCGCCGCCACGCGGTCGCCCCACAACGCGAACTCCGCGCGGGTCCATTCGAACCGATGGTCACGATGACGGAACCGGTCCGCTGGCAGGGACTCCCATTTCACATTGTACTCGGCGTTCGGCGTCGTCACGACGACCGTGCCGGGCCGGGCGAACTCGAACACGGTCCGCTCGAACGCGGTGAGTCTGGGCGGATCGAGGTGCTCAATCACCTCTACGGCCGCAGCGGCGTCGAATCCCGCAAGTCGCTCGTCCCGATACATGAGGGAGCCATGCATCAGCCGGACACGCTCGCGTTGCGATGCCGGGAGGCGGTCGAGCTTGAGCCGCGACTCCGCAATTTCGAGGGCTCGCCAGGAGACGTCCATGGCCAGGATGTCCCGGAACTGCCGGTCCTTCAACAGGAGGCCGGTGAGACGCCCCTCGCCACACCCGAGGTCCAACACGCGGGCGGCTCCGGTCTCCTTGAGTGCTCCGAGGACTGCCTCGAGACGCTGCCGGTTGAGGGAGATCGTCTCCTCAACAGCCTGTTCCTCTCGGTCGGCCTGGCCACTGCCGTCGCCGCCCGGGGCCTCCTCCTGCGTGAGCCGCTCAACGGCCGCACGAACGAGGCTCGTCTGATGCTTGAGATACCGTGTCGCGATGGTTTCGCGCGCTGGGTGCGTTTCGAGCCAACCGGTACCGAAGCGAAGCAGCTTCTCCACCTCGTCCTGCGATACCCAGTAGTGCTTCTCATCATCCAGCACCGGAATCAGCACGTACAGATGCGACAGCAGGTCAGCCACGCGCTTCGACGCTCGTAATGTCACAGTGAAATACCGACTGCTGCCCCACGCCGGTTCGTCCGGGTTGAGGGGGTGTCTTGTCGCCTCCACCTCGTAGCCGAGCGGTTCGAAGAGGTCGCGCAGTACGCGCTCACCGCCGCGTACCGGCAGGACCGCCAGCTTCGCCTCGAGTGGCAGGCTCTGGTCGACCAGGTCAGGTCGTTCTTTGCTCCGCGCGTGGAGGGCGCTGCCGAACACCCTGGCGATCGCCACCGACATGAAGGACGACGCTGTGTACGGTCGGTCGTTCACGTACCTACGCAGCATACCGGCCTCTCCGTCCGGCCCCTTCGCGCGACGGACCAAACCGATCGGATCAATATCCAGCAGCAGTGCACACGTGCACCGATCGGATGAGCGGTCCGGGTAGAACACGTGCGCCTCACCGAACGGCAACTCAAACGACTGGACCCGGTCGGGGTTCTTGTGCAGCAGATACCCCAGGTCGGTCGCGGGCTGGTACACGGTCGAGAGCGTGAGAAGCATAGGGGGAGAATGTAGTCCCTTGGCAGAGGCGGCGGCCAGCGATCCCCTGCTGCCCTCGTGGCGTGTGCCCTCGAGCGCGGGGCGTGTACCGAGCACGCGGCCGCTCACCATGATGCTCATCAGGGGATACGAGAAAACCCGGTTTGAGATTGGGGCTGGTTTCAATCGAGGCCGGTTCGAGACCCTCGTTGGAAGTTGAACTCGACGGTTGTGCATCGGTCGAGGTCTTGGATATGCGGCCTGCGATGCCGTTGGTGATTCGGTGGTAGCCGTTGCCTGTGCGAATCCGCCCAACACGCGGCTCCAGTGCCGCCGGGACGGTGGCGTGCCACGTTGCACTGTACCGCCGACCGGGCGCCGCGCGCCTGGAGGAGGCGAGCGCGTAGGCGATGGCGGAAGTAGACTACTGACCGTCAGGCTGCCCAGTACACTGCGAGCACCGTCATGCCCATGGACCAAGTCGCTATCACGCTCGTTCACGCCGTCGTAGGGTGGGCGCTGTGCGGGGCCACGATGGGAATCGGCCTCGCACGGACTTCACTCAAGCGCGCTCTGGTCATCCACGCCGTCGCCGCTCCGGTGATCTTCGGCGCCATTGCAGCCGTCTACTTCACGTTCTTCGGATACCTGGGCCCGCTTGCCACCGCGACGGGATTCGTGGCTGTCGTCATTGCCTTGGACGTTGTGGTCGTCGCGCTCGTCATTCAGCGTGACTTCGCCATGTTCCGCAGCGTGCTTGGCACGTGGCTTCCGTTCGCCTTGATCGCGCTGTCCACGTATCTGATCGGCCGTCTCACCCGCGGGTGACGCTGCCGCACGGCCCGACGTCAGACCAACGCTGTGTCGCTCGGCTGGACGGTAACGAAGTTCGCCGCATCTTTCCCCGTTATGACACATCCTGCGCACAGCTGACGCGCGGACGGGCTGACGGCGTCGCATGAACCAGGCTACGTTCCGGGTCGTGCCGAGTGACCACGCGCCTGACACCGGCGAGGTCGAGATTCTCATCGACGGCGTGAATCTCTGTGCGCTGGTGCGGGAGGTTGAGCATGGCCAACCCGGCGCCGAGGAGATCGCCGGCAGGTACGCCGGTCTGCGGGCCGATCGAGATGTGCTGCCGCCGTCTGAGCACTTTCTGGGTGCACCAGGCTGGCGGATCTATGATTACGGGGGCAAGACGCAGGTTCTCGGATGCGAGTGTGGTGAACCTGGTTGCTGGCCGCTCGTATGTGCCATCGAGCTGCGCGCTGATGAGATCGTCTGGCGCAACTTCGAGCAGCCGCATCGCTCCACGGGCGAGAACCACGGACCCGTCTGGACGTACGACAGGCTGGGCCCGTTCCGATTCGAGCGCCATCATTATGAGGCAGCCCTCGCGTCGCTTCCGCTAGCCGACGCCGTCTGACACCCGCTGTTGATACGAGTACGGTCACTGAGATGCGCGCCCCGCGGTCCTGATCGCTCGCAGATCATGCGCTGACACTTGGGCCGCCGGATTGCTGATAGGGACTGGCACCGACAGGAGCAGAGAGAATGACGTGGTCGGTTCGTGGCAGGGGCGGTCGGCAACTCGGCCACTTCACCCTTGCTATTGTTGCAGTGGTGGTTCTTCTCGCGATGAATGGATGCAAATCGAAGTCCCTGAACGGGAGAGATACTTCCCCACCCAACGAAACCACAATAGGCAGACTCGACGCTGATACCCGCAGCCGCGTACTTACCGAAGTGGCCACCTTGATCCGAGACCACTACGCTGATCAGGAGGTTGGCAAGTCCCTCGCAGACACGATCCTGGCTCTGCTCCACCAGGGGCAGTTCGACCCCGTTGTCGATGCGGGCTCCCTGGTGACGCAAATCATGGCCGTGATCCGGACCAAGGTACCGGATCGACACTTTGATTTCTCCATGCGTCTAGAGCCGGAGAATCAGCCGACGCAATCCAGGAGTGGAACGCGCAGCGAGCATGGTCTCAAGACAACTCGGATGCTGAAAGACAATATCGCCTACCTTGAGTTCGACGGCCTTCCCGGTGATGACGCGTCCCTGAGCTTCGTTGAGCAAGCGCTCGCCGCGTTGCCGGAGGTCGACGCTTTGATCATCGACATTCGAAACAACATCGGCGGTTCCGGCGATATGGTCGTCCTGCTGTGCAGTCACCTGGTGGAAGCGGGCACGCTCCTTTACGACTATCGCGATCGTTCCGGTGCTTCGCCAGGCGAGATGAGAGCCAGACACTATGGACGGAGATTTGGACCAGCGGTTCCTGTCTACATCCTGACCGGTGGAGCGACGTTGTCGGCGGCTGAGGCTCTTGCCTACGTCTTGCAGGACTACGAGCGCGCGAGGATCGTCGGCCAGCGGACGCCGGGCATGGCCAATCCGTCGCGGGCATTCTCGATTGGCGACGATTTCACGATAACCATCCCGTTTCTGCTGTTTCGCTACGGCGAGAGTCGGACGACTTTTGCGGGCGTCGGGATTGTGCCGGACAGGCTAGTACCGGCCGAATCCGCCTTGGATGTTGCTCTGGCGGAAATCAGTGCGAGCGTGCCATCGAGGGTGTATTGAGCCGACCACGTGGTGGGCGAACCGCACGGATACGTTTGCAGGCTTTGGGAACGAGCGAAGGCCAGAGTGTTCAGAGTCGTTAGACGGCATGCAGAGGAACCACCAGTGGCCAGAGGAGGTCGGTTGCCGCTAGCCAAGAACAGACCCCTGCCGCCGACGTATGTACGGTGGGCGGACGGCCTCTTCAAGAAACGGGGCACAGATGTCAAGCCGTTTCGAGATGCCACTGCGCTGGTGACCGACGGCCCCTATCGTATCACTCGCCACCCGATGTACCTGGGTATGCTCCTGATCGTGCTGGGAGCGGCGCTGGTCGCGGGCTCCACGACGCCGTTCGTGGTCCTGGTTGGCGTATGGTGGCTGCTCACGGTGCACTTCGTCATTCCCGAGGAGACTGCGATGCGCCGCCAATTTGGGGCGCAGTACGAGCAATATGCGCGGCAGGTGCGGCGGTGGCTTGGTCGACACTCAGGCTAGCAAGCGGCTGGACCTAGCGGCCGCCCGCCGAGTTCTCTGAGCCATGCCCAGTTCACCCGACAGCGAACGCCACGCCGTCACGGGTGCCTTCGGGTACTCGGGCCGCTATATCGCGCACCGGCTGCTGGACGCGGGCCACCAGGTAATCACGCTCACCAACTCGGTGGGTCGGCCGGACCCGTTCGACGGCCGAGTCAGGGCCTATCCCCTCCGATTCGAGGATCCAGGGGCGCTGACCGACGCGCTTCGCGGTGTCGCGGTCCTCTACAACACGTACTGGGTCCGCTTCGACCACCGGACCTTCACCCACCACCAGGCCGTCGCCAACACCGTGACGCTGTTCGACGCTGCCCGGAACGCCGGGGTGCGTCGGGTGGTGCACGTGAGCATCACCAATCCGTCGCCGGACGCAAACCTCCCCTACTTCCGTGGGAAGGCCGAACTCGAGGCGGCCCTCGAGGTTTCCGGACTCTCCTACGCCATCCTCCGCCCGACAGTCCTGTTCGGCAAGGAAGACATCCTCATCAACAACATCGCGTGGATGCTGCGCCGCTTCCCCGTGTTCGCCGTGTTTGGCGACGGCCGGTACCGGCTCCAACCCATCTACGTCGACGATTTCGCCCTGCTCGCCGTCTCCCACGGAGCAGGCGCCGACGACACCGTGGTCGAGGCAATCGGCCCGGAGACCTTCACGTACCGAGAACTGGTGGACACGATCGCTCGGATCATCGGTCGTGCTCGGCCCATCGTGTCGGTGCCGCCCGCGCTCGGCTACTGGGTCGGTCGGGCGCTCGGCGCGATCAAGCGTGACGTCGTGATCACGCGCGACGAGATCCGAGGCCTGATGGAGGAACGGCTGTACGTCGACGCTTCACCGGCAGGAACGACCGCGCTGTCAGCATGGGCCGCCCGGCACCGTACGACACTGGGCCTGGAATACTCCAGCGAGCTTGCCCGTCGCCGGTGAACGGGTGGAGTGACACGCGCCTGAAGCCGTCAGTCGCGCGGAGGGCAGGTTCCCCAGCG
>JAOTWK010000629.1 GCA_029862935.1 Gemmatimonadota bacterium
GCAAGTAGTGCGGGTGGGGGAGCCAACTGGAGAGCGAGAAAGGGAAACGGGATATTGACAGCTTGGACAGGGACAAAGGACAAGGGGCGCGGGATAAGGCGCAAGCCGACAGCACCGCTTCAGCTAACTGCTGAGGGCTGAAAGCTGAAAGCTCATTTCTGATGACCGTGAACTCCCCATCCGACCGCCCTCTCGCCGTCACTGCCGTTGCCGGCACCGCTCAACTGGGCGGGGCGGAGCGCGTGCTGCTCGATTTCGCCAACCGCGCGTTCGAGTTCGATGTCGCGCTCAAGGTCCTGACCCCAGAGCGAGGGCCCATCGTCGAGATCCTCAACAAGATCGGTGTTCCCACAGCGGTACTCGAGGCCCCGGAAGCCCTGCTTCGCGGATTCAAGAGTGGGAGTTGGTATCACCCCACATCCATGTTGGGCATGCTGCGGTGGTCCCGGGATCTGAAAGTCCACTCGTTCGTACGCGACGCGGACATCGTGTACACCATCGCTTTCCGCTGTCACCAGGCGACCAGCCTCGCGCGGCTCCACCCCATCGTGTGGCACCTGCATCAATTCCCGCCCGAAGGATTCGGCGCCTATTGGCGCTCGTTGGCCAGACGGGTGCCGGATGCGCTCATCGCGAACAGCCAGGCAGTGCGAGAGGCGTGGGAGAAGAGGGAGAAGGGTGAAGGCATAGGCGGTAAGGATGACGAGGAGAGCGATTCGGGATACGGGATACGGGATGCGATTTCGAGAAGATGGAGAACCGAAGAGCGTGAGCTCCCCATCTCTGTAATCCACAACGGTGTCAACCTCGACCGGTTCAAGCCGCGCGAGCGGACCTATTGGATACACGACCAACTTGGCATTCCGCGGGAGCACCGACTGATCGGCATGCCGGCGGTGTTTGCGCGGTGGAAAGGGCACTTCGAAGTCCTGGAAGCATTTCACGCCATCCGATCGGAGTTACCGGACGTGCACCTGGTCATCGTCGGTGGCAGCATCTACCAGACGGAAGCGGAAGAAGAGTACGGCCAGGAGCTGAGGCGGGTGACCGGCGAGTTTCGGGTAATGACAAGCGGAGAGGTCAGCGTGGAGACGGGTGGAAGGAGGAGGGAGGAGCCTCCTCCCCCTTCCCCCCTCCCCAACGTCCACATGCTTCCGTTCCAGCGTGAGATCGAGCTGGCGTATCCCGAGTTCGACTTGGCCGTGCACTATTCCGTGCGCCCCGAGCCGTTTGGTCGAGTGATCCTCGAGGCGATGGCATGTGAGGTACCGATCGTCGCGGCGGGTGAGGCGGGACCGCTCGAGATACTGGGCGATGGCATCGGCCCGCGACGAGAGGGCGGCTGGCTTGCCGAGCCCCGGAAGCCCGAGGAGCTTGCCCGGATCTTCCAATCGGCGCTGAGCCTGCCGACCGAGGTACTCAAATCGATCGGAACGGCGGGGCGTGAGCGCGCGGAAGATCACTTCTCATCTCGCACCTTCGCGGCCACGGTGGCAGATCAACTTCGCGCCACCGCTCGTACCACCGCCCGATCACTGGACGACTGACCCCTCCACGCACTTGGCAGAACACTCCCTCGCGCTGGTCACGGGTGCCACCGGATTCATTGGCGAGCACCTCGTGCACCGCCTCGTGAACGAGGGCACCAGGGTCCGCGCGCTGGTACGGCCGCGGCCCCATACCGGCACGGACCCCTCCTCCCTCCCCCCTCCCCTACGCACCAACGCCGTCGAGATCACCTGGGGCGATATCACTGATGCGTCGGCCGTCGCAAGGGCCGCCACAGATGTCAACGTCGTGTTTCATCTGGCCGGGCTCGCCCGTCCGTGGGCGCGTGACCCTGACGAGTTCCGCCGTGTGAATGTCGACGGCACTCGGAACGTCGTCAGAGCCTCTGAGGAGCAGGGGAATCCGCGCCTCGTGTACGTCTCGACGAATCTCGTCAATCCTCCGCGCGGCGCTGACCCAAACCGCTACCTGCTGACGCCGTACCAGTCCACGAAGCGCGAGGCCGAGCGGCTGGTCAACGACTACGTGACGCGAGGGGGTGACGCAGTGATCGTGAGGCCGACCCGCGTGTACGGACCGGGTCTCATGTCCGAGGCGAATGCGGCGACCCACATGATCGATCTCTACCGAAGGGGTCTCTTCCGGGTGCGGATCGCCGACGGTGGTGCGCGGGCGAACTGGGTACACGTCGAAGATGTCGTTGTGGGTTGCCTGGCGGCCGCGCGCGGTACGACGGGGACCGCGTACACGCTGGGAGGGGAAAACGCCACGTTCGATCGAGTGCTC
>JAOTWK010000630.1 GCA_029862935.1 Gemmatimonadota bacterium
TCGACCGGATCAATGGCGGGTTCATCGTCGAGTCCGAAGAGGACATGACGGCGGGCTACAAGAAGGCATTGCTCACCCAACTCACCGTGCAGGGTGACACCGAATTGATCAGCGCGCCGGCGTATTATCTGGCGGCCCGGGACGCGCCGACCATCAACAGCCGCATTGCCGTGACCGCGATCGTGCACGACGAGCTGGGCCACGCCAATATCGCCTACCGGATCATGGAAGACCTCGGGGTCGACAAGCAGAAGCTCGTGTACGGACGCGACGCCCACGAGTTCAAGCACCCCTACGGGTTTGACCAACCGCTCGAGAACTGGGCAGAGATGGTCGTGGCCAACGGGTTCTTCGACCGGGCCGGGATCACCCTGCTCGGTGACGTGCACCAGAACACGAGTTTTGGCCCGCTCAAACGGGCCCTGGTCAAAGTCGATCGCGAAGAGGTGCTCCACCTTCGGCACGGGGAGTCGTGGATGAAACGACTGGCGAAGGCCGGCGGTGAGGCGAGGGAGGCGCTACAGCGGGCAGTCGACTGGATGTTCCCCATGACGCTCGAGTGGTTTGGCCTCCCGGACCATCTCAAGCGGCACAGCGGACAATTGGCATACCGACTCAAGGGCAAGACCAACGATCAGCTGCGCCAAACCTGGATGTCCGCCACGGTCCCCTTGTGCGAAAGCATTGGGATCGACGTGCCAGCACACTACGACGAGGAGAAGGAGGAGTTCATCATCGACTTCCCCTTCCCGTGCCAGTACGACGCCAACGACAAGCGTTGGCTGTTCGACGAGCCCCTCGATTGGGACCAGGTGTTCGAGCGGTGGAAGGCGCGCGGGCCCATGAATGCACGCTACGTCGAGATGGTCCAGGGGAACGGCGGTTTGTTCGGAGGACGCCAGTGGCGAACATAGCGGACGTGTGGGTGGCCCTCGAAACCGTCACCGATCCGGAATATCCGCTCAGCGTCGTGGACTTGGGGATGGTCTATGACGTGCGGGTCACCGATCTGGCCGCCCATCTCACCATGACGTTCACGTCAATTGGGTGCCCGGCCATCGACATGATCCTCGGCGATATTCGGGATGCGGTCGAGCGCGTTCCGGGGATCGAGCACGTGCACATCGACATCGTGTGGAGCCCGCCCTGGACGAAGGACCGCATCACGGACCGGGGCCGCCGCATCTTGCAGTACAACGGCGTGGTCAACTGAGGGGACCAATCGGACGATGACCGGGACACAGGTATACGAGGTGTTCGCTCGCAAGGACCACGAAGAGCCGTTGAAACACGTGGGGAGCGTCAACGCCTCGGATGACGAGTTGGCCAAAGCCTATGCGTGGACCGTGTACGACGAAGAGAAATGGGTGGAAATGTGCGTGATACCGAGAAGCGCGGTCATCCCGATCACTCAACGCGGTCGGCACCCTCTCTGGGGCAATTGAATTCCGAGAATGGGACGCATGAGACAGTGACTGCCTCACCGACGCGGGACTTCGAGACCCGCACCGATCTCCCTGACGCGACTGCAGCCGCACTGCGGCGGCTCCTCGTCGCCATCGCCGACACCAAGCTCCTATTGGGATACCACTACGGTGAGTGGACCTTCGGGCCGCCAGAGCTCGAGGCCGCGGTCGCCGGATGCTCGATGTGTCAAACGGAGCTGGGTCACGTGCGGTTGCTGCACGGGATCCTCAAGTCGCACTTCGGCGACGACCCCGAGCGGCTCGTTGAGGATCGCGCCAGCAACGAGTTCGCGAGCGTCGCATTCTTGGACAACGCGCTGACCGACTGGGCACAATGTGTTGCGGCCAACTTCGTGGTGGACCTGGCGGTGACGCGTTTGCTCCACAGCCTCCGCGCGTCCTCGTTCACACCGCTTCGCATGAGCATCGGCAAGATGATCGAAGAGGAACGACATCATGCGCATCATGGCTTGGGGTGGTGCCGCACGCTTGCGACCAAGAACGAGCAGTGCCGGATCGCGATGCAGGACGCTGCCCAGCAGGCGCTCGACAGCATCGTCCAGTGGGTCGGTCCCCCGGACGATCCCGATGACCGAGCGTTCGTCGAAGCGGGAATCAAGGCGGCACCCAACAGCGACATCCTGCAGGACTTCCTTGCCGACATCGATCAAACAACGTCGGCGGTTGGCGTGCTGCTGCACCCCGGCCCGTCGCCGCAAGGCGGCTGGTCGTCAGCAACTCGGCGTTCCACGGAGGGCGGTCCCGACGACGAGATACTCTACCACCTCCGCGGTAGCAAGAACGCCATCTTCAGGCTTTGATGATGC
>JAOTWK010000632.1 GCA_029862935.1 Gemmatimonadota bacterium
AAGCGCCGGGTAGGTATCCCAGTCGCCGCTGGTGATCAGGATCGCGTTGGCGGGGAGTGACTGTAACACCCAGCGATTGAATGCGAGCACCGATGGTGTGAGAAATCGTGTCTCCACCAGCTGGCGGAGCGCTCGTTCTTCCATCGCGCGATCGCCGCGATGCATGGCAGCGCTCCAGATCCCGATCCAGGGGTTGCCATCGGTGGGATCGCAGTCCACGGCTCTCATGAAGTGCGCCCACGATGAGTCCGGATCGACTTGCTCCCAGTTACTCAGCTCCGGGCGGTAGGCGTCGCCGAGCACGGAGTGGGTGAAGCTGTGACACGGGTCGAGCGCGAGTGCCGCCTGAGATTCGCTCGCAACGAGGTCGAATTGCCGCAGCCGGCGGGCGGTCTCGGCGACCCAGGCGTGCGCGTCGGGGTTCTCCGGCTCGGCTTCGGCAACGCCTCGGAAGAGTGGAAGTGCCTCGTCGAGCCTCACCTGGGAGTACAACTCCAGAGCCGGCGCCAAGAGGTCGGCGTCCGCAGCATCGCGCGATTGCTCGCCAACCCCACAGCCGGCGAGTACGATCATGATGGCTAGTGCCGGTGGTCTCATCGTGCACCTTCCTTGATGTCGTGGCCCGTCATCCCTCGAGTCGCGGTGGATGGCCGACATCGATTCCTTTGGGTCGTGTGACGGTCTGCATCTAGGGTGGGTCCTCTGCCCGGCGCCGGTCGAACGTGTAGATTTGGCATCCGTCATCGCGCGTCGATCACGCGGGCCCCGGCCGCCTCGATGCCGCGCTGCAGCGCCATCCAGAATGCAGGGTGCCACGAGTTGGCAATGATCGGAGGGTGCAGGACCACTCGGGGTGGACCCCGTAAGCGGTAGGTGGCGAGGTCTTCGTACGGAAGGCTGGGCACCAAGTAGACCTCCGCAAGGTAGAGGCGCGACTGCAGCTCGGCCACGACCGATAACTGCATGAAGTGGCCGTCAGCGTCGAACAGAATGCTGGTTGGCTCTGTGCCGATCGCCGGTCGCACAACGCAGTCCAGCCTGACCGCACCCGGGCGCTCCGGATCCGGATGCGACTCGATGTGGCACGGTCGCGGGTATCCTTCCGCGGTGAGCCCGGCCTGCGCAACCGACAGGATGATATGGTCGCGAAGGCGCATCAGCGCTTGCTTCGCGCGCGCCACGGTGGCCTCGGCCACGATCGCGTAGTCGTGAGGCACATCGACCGTCTGTGAGGAGAGCCGGGCCAGTGGCAACACCGTCATGGTTGCCAGCGCGGGAAGCACAAGGATTCTGCTCGGCGCCCGGCCGTTACGGATCACTCGGCAGCTCCCGGCATTGGACCGTCATGCTCAGCGTGTCGCTCTGCACGAACTCCCCGTCGTCGTCGATGTACGCCGGTTGCTCCCAGCGCACGACGCACTGCACCGAGTCCCGCTCGATACCGAAGATGCCCGAGCCCGGACCGTCGGCCCCGATGCCGTCGGTCATCCGCCATCCGAGCCGGTACATCTCGGAGCCCTCAACGGCATCGAAGTCCGGAACCGGGTGTCCCGCCCTGAGGGAATCGTGCGCCACGAATCGGATCTCGCAGCCACGATACATCTTGCGATCCCAAAGCGACTCGAACTCGCCCGCACGGCGTACCAACGAGTCGTGAGGCACGGCCTCCAGCGCGACGTAGAAGGACTCGCACGGATCGGAGGCACGGCCGTTTGCGCCGGCTTGCATGCAGCCAAGCAGCCCGACGAGCAGCATGAGCGTCAACACTCTCATTCGTTCACCTCCCCCACCCGATACCCGCCTGGCCACGCCCACCACCAGGTTCCGCGGCGAGCGCTAGCTCTTGTTCAGAAACTTCCCGGCATGATCCAGCCGTGGGTGCGTCCCGGCTGGGGCCGGCGCCACGGCCACGACCTGCCGGTAGTAGTCCGTCGCCGTTTGCTTGTCCGCTGCAAGCTCCGCGGCGCGGCCGGCGCCGTAGAGACTGTTGAGCCGGTTGGGTGATCGCTCGAGCGCCGAGCGGTAGGCGGCGAGAGCCTCGTCGTATCGCTTCAGGTCGAGCAGCATGTCGCCGAGGAGCTCACCGGCCGGCAGCACTTCGCCCGGGGTGACCGGGTTCTTCTGGGTCGTCGATTCGAGGTCGGCGGCTTCCTTCATCAATTTGGCCGCCTCGTCGGTGCGACCCTCGCCGTACGCGATCCAGGCCCGCGCCGCCACTTCCTGGATCTTCACCTGGATGCCCCAGTCGTAGGCGCCCGGCAGTGCGGCGGCCTGTGTCTGCAGCACGCCGAG
>JAOTWK010000631.1 GCA_029862935.1 Gemmatimonadota bacterium
GCTCGCGCTGATGGCTCCCCCGGTGTTCGCGGGGCCGGGCGAGGTCAAGGCGGTGAGCGTGCTGCCAGGCGCCGGCCGCGCCGTCGTGGTGATCGACGTCGCGGGGAGCGTCAGCGTTCAGGACTTCACGCTCGACCACCCGGCGAGGCTCGTGATCGACGTGGTCGGCGCGACGCTCGAAGCGTCGGGCATCCTGTACGACGGGCGCAACCGCGGCGGCATCGTGAACATCCGTTCCGGACAGTTCCGACCGGATGTCGTGCGGATCGTGCTCGAGCTGGAGTCGCTGCGGGGGTACGAGCTGGAGTACGCCGACGACGCGATTCGAATCAGTATCGGCACGGATCGGACGTTCGCGGCGTGGTCATCGGTGGCGGCGACCGACCGGGTCACCCCCCGAGTGAGCCCGGCCCGCGCAGCCGCGAATCCGGCGCCACGGGCGCCGACTCCGCTCCAGTCACAGCAGACGGTCGTAACGGCCTCCTACGACTCGGCGAGCATCGCCGAGGTTATGGAGGGGTTTGCAGCGCTGAGCGGTAAGACGATCGTCTTGGGCAAGGACGTATCCGGCTACGTGACGGCACGGATCCGTAACCAGCCGTGGGACGTGGCCTTCCAGGCCATCCTCGAGTCGCAGGGCCTGGCCGCCACGGAAAACGAGTACGGCATCATCCGGGTGGCGACGCAAGCGGCACTGTCGGCCCGGGATTCGCTGGAACCGCTCACGACCAAGATCATGCGGGTGAACTACGCCAAGGCGTCGTCGCTCATCCCGGTGCTCGACGGGGCGCGGTCGGGCAGGGGGAAGGTCGTGGCCGACACGTCCACCAACAGCCTGGTCGTGACCGACGTCCCGAGCCGCGTGGCCAACATGGAGGAGCTGGTCCAAAACCTCGATCTGCAGACCCCACAGGTCTCGATCCAGGCCAAGATCATCCTCGTGAGCCGCACGGATGTGATGGACCTCGGCATCCAGTACGATTTCGGTGACGACGGGCGAAGCACGTTCTTCAATACCGTGATCGCCAGGCCCGACCCGACCAAGGGATTCGATACGAACGCCGACGGCCTTCAGGACGCGTTCCAACCGTACGACCCGCAGCTGATTCCGGCAGTCGTGAATCTCGGTGGCGACGCCATTGCGGGTGTCGCGAATGCTTCGCAGCGGCTGCCCTCGACCGCACTCGACCTGCTGTTCTCGGTGGCGCTCGGCCGGTTCAGTCTGACGTCGTGGCTCCAGGCGCTCGAGTCGGCGCAGCTCGCCGACGAGCAGGCCGAACCCGTCGTAACCACGGCGGACAACCGCAAGGCCACGATCTTGGTGGGTGACCGGACCCCGATCCGGGTGGTGGATGTGGGCGCGCAAGCGGCGTCAGCGGCCAGCATCCAGCTGGTCGAGACCGGTATTCGGCTGGAGGTGACGCCGCACGTGACCGCCAACCGGCAGGTGCTGCTCGACATCCGGGCCGAAAACTCCTCGGTCAACGTCGCGGAGACCGACCTTGGCGTCGCATTCGGTACCCGCGAGGCGACCAGCCAGATCCTGGTGAACGACGGGCAGACGGCGGTCATCGGTGGCTTGACGCAAACGTCGGTCACGATGTCGAAGAGCGGTATCCCCTATCTGGTGGACCTACCGATCATCGGGAATCTGTTTGGGGTGACCCGTCGCCGCGAAGTGCGACAGGATCTGCTGATCCTGGTGACGCCGCATGTCCTGGACGTGATGGCCCCGACGGGTCAGTAGCGATCTCGGGTGATCCACCGGATGCCTGACGCGTCCGGACACTGAACGGGTACCTCCGAGCCCGGCTCCCGAGCCGGGCTCGGGTGTTTGTGGGGGTGGCCAGACGCAGTCGTGTCCGCTTGCGCGATTCGCAGCGGGGCAGTAACTATGCGCCCCGCGCCCGGCCAGAGCTTTGGCGGTCGAGCGTTCGCGTAAGCGACTGTTCAGCGTCGCGTTACACGGAGTGGCCTAGGTGGTCGGGACCTGCCGCCTGGGCCATGCGAGCCTCAGTGCCTTGCGTGAGGCATCGGCCAGAGGTGTTTTGAAGCGGTGTTGAGTTGCGGAGAGCATTGTCCGGACGGATCTGCCCGGACCAGGGACTGAGTGTATGGCGAAGACCACCAAGAAACGGAAGAGCAAGAAGACCGCAAAGCGGGCGTCTCCGACATCGACCGCGAAGGGTCGCAAGAAGCAAACATCCTCGCGCCCGGCGTCCGGCAAGTCGAGCACGCTCGTTGTGGTCGAGTCGCCCGCCAAGGCGCGCACCATCACCAAGTACCTCGATC
>JAOTWK010000633.1 GCA_029862935.1 Gemmatimonadota bacterium
GAGAAGAGGGTTCCGGTTGCCATCATCTCGATCGACTGCGACTTGCCGAGAATGCGCGAGAGGCGCTGAGTGCCACCGGTCCCAGGCAGGACACCCAGGTTCACTTCGGGCAGTCCGATCTTTCCGGCATCTTTGGCGGCAACGCGGATGTCGCACGCCAGGGCGATCTCGAGACCGCCGCCGACGGTGTGGCCATTGAGCGCCCCGATCACGAGCTTCGGGGTGTGCTCCAGACGATTGAGTGTCTCGTTGGCGTGGAGACAGAAGAAGTACTTGAACCGGGGAGTGACCTCGTTCAGCATCTGGATGTTGGCCCCAGCGGAAAAGAACTTCTCGCCTTGGCCGCGGAGAACGATCACGTAGACGTCATCGTCCATGCGCGCCGTGACAATGGCCCGGTCCAGCTGCTGCATCATATTGTACGTGTACGTATTGGCGGGGGGATCGTTGAGGGTCAGGATGGCGATCCCGTCCTCCACTCGATACTCCACAAGGGTCTTCTTGGTCGGGGCTGCCCAATCGGTCATCGGTGTCGGTCCTCCGTAGATGGAAGGTGCTGACGGTGCAGAAATCGTCGCGGTAACGCCATGTGTGCGCGCGCCGTCACCGCTCCTCGAGGAACTGCGGCAGATCGAGCTTCGCCGCACGGTCACCCCACTTGATGGCCTCGAAATGGGAGTGGCAATCCCGGCAGTAATGGAGCCGCACCATGAGGGACGTCCCGAAATCCGATCGCTTCTCGGTCTCGGTGGATCCGCAGAACGGGCACGGCACAAGGGGCTCGGCCATCAGTTCAGCTTGAATACCTCGTTCTTGGTGCCGCGCAGATGAAAGAGAATCTCTTCGTCCGGACCGCCGCCGCCAATGCGCCGATTTGCCGAGGTCCATCCCGAGAAACTTGTTGGGGCAGGGGCCTGAACTCGAGTTCCCACGGTCTCAGCCAGACGCTCGACATCGTCACACAGCGCACCGTAAATGGCCTGGTTGTCTGCGCGCTTCACCCCCGCCGATACCAAGGCCCGATCGTCGTCGTCGGTTGCCGGTCCGAGCCACTCCGCAACTGACCGCAGCGCCAGTTCGGCCTGACGCTCGAGGGCGGTCTTCGTCTCGCCACCTCGGCTCGCCAGCGTGCGGAACCAGCCACGGCCATGATGCAGGTGGTAGCGTTCCTCGTCGAGCATCTTGTCGACGCTCATGTGGATCGGCTTGAACGTCGAGCCCTGCATCGAATGGAGCACCCGCGTGACGGCGAGATCCACCACGTAGTTCATCGCCACGAACCCGGCCCAGTCGACCACGGTCCGATCCAGAAAGCCGACGTTGGCGAAATCCGTGGCAGCGCGGTTGTCCATGAGTGCATCGGGATCGTCGCCGAAATGCTTGCTCAACAGGGCGTGCAGCAACCGCACGTGGCCCAATTCCCCCTGTGCGAGCGAGCAACTGGCCACGGCCGCTTCCAGCTCCGGCGTCCCGAAGGTCCACTCGCCGTAGTGGTAGCCGAGCAGGAGTTTGGTGTCGGCGCATGCCAGCAGGAGCTGGCGGAGACCCCGCGCGCAGGGCTCGCTCATGCCCTCGGTGGACTCGAATGCGGGTGGTGTCGCGATGCTCATGTGCTCTCGTGAAGCCTCGTTCGCCTCTGGGAAGTCGCCCGACCGTCGTTCACTTCAGTTCCCCCACACGGGGAGCGGTCCCTCGTTCGTGATCGAGACGATAGCGCTTCGCGGCACCACACACATCTCGACCCAGCGCTCCTCGTCGTAGAGGGTCCATGCGTAGGCCTTGGCGAGGTCGTCGTCGGTGGCGTTGACGCTCCCGACGTGCTTCAGCTCCTCGTCGTGGTTCTTTCGCGCAAACACCTCGTACACCTTCGCGGCGTTCATCCATCGCCTCCGCTCATCCGACCACGCCGTACATGGCCAACACCCGCCGCCCGCGGTCGCTGATCCGCTCCCGGGTCCACGGTGGATCCCACACAATTTCCACGTCGACCTCCCCGACACCCGGCAGTCCCCCGACGGCCTCACGGACATCGGCAACCAGCATGTCGATGGCCGGGCACCCGATCGAGGTGAAGGTCATGGTCACCCGCGTCCGGGTGGGCTCGACCTGCACCCCGTACACCATGCCCAGATCGACGATGCTGAGCGGGAACTCGGGATCCGTCACCCCGCCGAGCGCATCCCAGACCTGTCGATCAGTTGGCAACGACGCTCCCAAAGGTGCCTTGGATCATCTCGACATAGCGCTCGTTCATCGGGCCACGGGCCTTCCAGCGGTCGAAT
>JAOTWK010000092.1 GCA_029862935.1 Gemmatimonadota bacterium
GCCGCACGTGTCCTCGAAGACGAGACCGATCGCGAGTTGGTGACCGCAGCACTCCGCCTTCTCGCGGCCATCGGCCGTGAAGAGCACCTCCCCTTGGTTCGCAAAGCCGCGAAGTCTGACGACTTCCTAGTCCGCGCTCAGGCAGCGACGGCGTTGGGCCACCTCGGGCAACGAGAGGACATGGCGTTTCTGCGTGACGCCTGCGAGGACGATTCGCAGTGGGTTGCACTTCGTGCCGCTCGGGCACTCAGAGACGCGGGTGAGGTCGAGCGTCTCACCGAGCTGGCAGACTCTGACCGACCGCACGCCGTTCTCGCACTCCAAGTGCTGTCGGAACGAGGAAGCTGATGTTCGACGCTATCATTGTTCTGCTCTTTGCGTTCAACAGCGTCGTCCTGGTGTATTTCGTGGTTCTCAACACCGCGTATCTGATCACCAGCTTCCTCGCGTTCCGTGACATCCGCCGTTACATCGGACGTCTGCAGTCGCTCGACATCTCGGAGTTCTTGTCGTCGGAGGCGTCGCTTCCGGTCACCATCATTGCGCCGGGATACAACGAGGCTGCCACGTGTGTCGCGTCCGTACGCTCCCTGCTTACACTCGAGTACCCGCAGTACGAAATCATCTTCGTCAACGATGGGTCACGAGATGACTCGGTCGAGCGCCTCATGGAAGCGTTCGAGCTGGTACCGGGAGCACGACTCCCAACCGCCGTGATCCCGTCCGCCCGGATCTGGCAGATCTACCAGAGCAAGAAACACCCGAATCTGTGGGTGATCGACAAGGAGAACGGCGGCAAGGCCGATGCGCTCAATGCAGGACTCAACCACTGCGTGACCCCCCTCTTTTGTGCGGTAGATGCGGACAGCTTGCTGGAGCGCGACGCGCTTTCGCGCGTCGTGCGACCGTTTCTCGAGGATGCGCGGACCGTCGCGATCGGCGGCGTGATTCGCATTGCCAACGGGTGCGCGGTTGAGAACGGCGTCGTCACGAAGGTGGGGTTTCCGCGAAGCTTGTGGGCGCGGTACCAGGTGCTCGAGTATCTCCGGTCGTTCCTGGCGGGAAGAATGGGGTGGTCCGTGCTGGATGCCACGCTCATCATTTCGGGGGCGTTCGGCGTCTTTCGCCGCTCGATTGTCGTCGAAGCGGGCGGGTATGCCACGAGCCGCACGTCCGGCGCCACCGTGGGAGAGGACATGGAGTTGGTCGTCCGGCTCCATCGGCATTGCCGAGAGCACAAGATCCCCTACAAGATCGCCTTCGTCCCCGATCCCGTCGCTTGGACCGAATGCCCCGAATCGCTCCGGACCCTCGCTCGGCAGCGCGACCGCTGGCAACGGGGAATGGCGGAGACGCTCATGCGCCATTTGCGGATGTTGTTCAACCCACGCTACGGCCGCGTGGGCATGCTTGCCTACCCGTACTTCTTTCTCCTCGAGACCTGGGGCGTGGTCATCGAAATCGCGGGCTATTTCGCGTTCATCGTGACGCTGATCCTCGGCATTGCCGCGCCATTGTACCTGCTCGGCTTCTTCATGGCGGCGTTTGCGTTCGGGATGGTCCTCTCGATCGCCGCCGTTGGTCTCGAAGAGCTCGGGTTCCGCCGGTATCCGCAGGTTTCCCATCTCGTGCATCTGTTCGGCTTGGCAGCGCTCGAGAACTTCGGGTACCGTCAGCTCATCTCCTTCTGGCGGCTCCATGGCATGTACTCCGCTCTCCGCGGTGTCCAAGCATGGGGTGAGCAGGAGCGCAAGGGCTTCGCCGATGCCGCCGGCAATGTCCCGGTTCCCCAAACGGACTCGTCCAGCGAACTTTCACGCGATGGCTGACGACCCGACACGACTCGACGAGTGGGGGCTGATTGCGAAAGTCAGCCATGACCTCCGCACGCCCATGAACGGCATTCTCGGCCTGGCCGAGCTGCTCCAAGACTCCGGTCTGACCGCCGAGCAGCGACGTTCAGTCGAGCTGATCCAGATCTCTGCCGAGTCACTGCTCACCATCACAAACGATCTCCTGGATTTCAGCAGGCTCCGGGGCGAACGCATCGAGCTCGAGCACATTCCGTTTGATCTCGTCGGACTGATCGATTCGACCACGCGGCTCCTCGGCGTCCGAGCGTTCGAACGGGGTATCGACATCAGCTACCAGGTGGCAGAAGATGTGCCGCGCACCGTGCGCGGTGACCCCAGCCGAATGCGTCAGATCCTCACCAATCTCATCGGCAACGCCGTCAAATTCACTCATGAGGGCGGCGTCTTCGTCTTGGTGACGCTCGACAAGATCAAGGGCGGCAAGGCAGCACTCCGGTTCATCGTTCGCGATACCGGTATCGGCATCCCCGCTGACAAGCTAGACGCAATTTTCGACGAATACGCACAGGTTGATGCCTCCACTTCACGCAAATACGGTGGTACCGGGCTCGGTCTGTCTATTTCACGTCGGCTCGCCCGGATGATGGGTGGTGACGTCGAGGTGACCAGTGAAGTGGACAAGGGAAGCGAGTTCACATTCACGGCCATGCTCGAGCCGACCAAGGAGCCGCCGGGCGAGGCGCCGACAGACGTTACGCTGTCCGGTGCGCGCGCCTTGGTTGTGGATGACAACCCAAACATTCGGGGGCTCGTCCAGGAAACATTGCAGTCGGCAGGTGTGCAAGTCGACGGCGCCGCTGGGGTGGAAGAAGGCATCCAGGCGCTCCAAACGGCAGCGGACGAAGGCACACCCTATCGATTACTCATCATGGATGCCTGGATCTCCCGCAAAGACGGCTACGAAATCGCCAAGACCGTTCGCGACGACCCGGTCTTTGCCGATACGCACATCATGATGCTGACATCCGCCGGGCGACGCGGTGATGGCCAACGCTGCCGCGACGTCGGCATTCAGGCGTATCTGACAAAGCCTGTTTCGGGCGATGAACTGCTCAGTGCCGTCGCTGTGATGCTCGGTGAAGTGACGACACGATCACTCACGCTCGTGACGCGACACTCACTCGAGGAAGCGCGACGGCGGCTGTACATCTTGCTGGCTGAAGACAACGTCGTCAACCAGCAAGTCGCCACGGCCGTGCTCCGAAAGCGTGGACACACCGTGGACATCGTCGACAACGGTGCCGCGGCGGTGGAAGCCGTGACGCAGGCCGAATACGACGTCGTGCTCATGGACATCGAGATGCCGGAGATGGACGGTCTCGCTGCCACGGACGCCATTCGCAGCACACCAGAAGGGGAGACGCTCCCCATCATCGCGTTGACGGCGCACGCCATGGGTGGGGAGCGGGCACGGTACCGCGCGGCAGGCATGGACGATTGCCTCACCAAGCCGTTTCGCCCTCAGCAGCTCATTCAAATGGTCGAGCGCCTGGGCGCTGCCACGCTGGCAGCGACCGCTGTCGAAGACCCGCCACCGCCGCCGCCACCGGTCAACCTGACCGAGTTTCGTCGTTCCATGCGCGAAGCCGGAATGGAGGAGACCGTCGAGACGATCCTCGGTGTCTTTCTCGAAGATGCGACCGAGCGCCTGACCGCACTCGAAGCCGCCGTGCAAGCAGCAGACGGTGACGCGGTCCGCATGGCAGCACATGCGTTCCGGTCTGCCGCTGCCACGGTGCGTGCCGGAAACCTCGCCGAGCTCCTGCATCAGGTCGAAGTCGCTGGCGAGGGGAGCGACATCGAGCACGCCGCCGAGTTGATGCCGCAGGTACGGGAGGAAAAGGCGGCCGTGGTCGACTTTCTCAATCAGACCGCCGTTTTGTAAGATCCTCGCTACGCTGCTTACGCGGCGTTCGAGCTTGGCTGCAAGAGATGCACGTCCCGCTGCGGGAACGGGATCGAGCACCCCGCCGCCTCCAGATTCTCTTTTAGCCGACGAGTGAGGTCGAACCTGAGCGGCCAATAATTCTCGCGTTTGCACCACGGCCGGACGACAATGTTCACCGACGAGTCGCCCAGTTCGCTGACGGCGATCGTCACAGGTGGATCGGTGAGGATTCGCTCGTCTGCTTGCAGGGTTTGCTCGATCGTGCGGAACGCCAGTCCAATGTCATCGTCGTACGCAATACCGACGATGAGGTCGACCCGACGGGTGGGTTGCGCTGCAAAGTTCTTGATCGTCGCGCCCCATACCGCCGAGTTGGGTATCACGATACGGACGTTGTCCGGTGTGTTGAGCTGCGTTGTGAACACCGTGATTGCTTCTACCGTGCCAGCCACACTGGCCGCTTCGACGAAGTCACCGACCCGAAAGGGCCGAAACACCAACAGCATGACGCCAGACGCGAAGTTGCCGAGCGTGCCCTGCATCGCGAGTCCCACGGCGAGCCCGGCTGCACCCAACACGGCAATGATCGATGCCGTCTGAATGCCGATCATACCAAGAACCGCAATCAGCACGAACGCGAGCAGGAGGTAATACACGAGCCCGGTGGCGAACGGAACGAGCGTGTCGTCAACACTGCTCCGATGCATCAGCTTACGCATCGCTCGCCGCGCCCAGCCCGCAACGATCCGACCGACGAGAAACACTGCGATCGCGCCGATGAGCTTGATTCCCCACGCCGCGCTCAGATCGATCGCTTGCGACAGAATCGCTTGGAAATCGAATACGGATTCGTTCATGGCAGGCCCCTCTTGGATCGGAAGACGTTGTAAGCGGTGGGGTGAGGCAATAAGGTAATCGCGTCGTACAGGAGCGGGAGCCCGCTTCACGACGGTGACGTGGACGGTCCCGCGTCCACGTCACAACAGCACCCCCAAACGGCTGTCTCTGCTGAGCGCAGGACTCAGCTCGAAACGGGTTCGTCCTCGATTGGGACCCAGGCGGTCACGACCGTCCCCCCATGTGCGCCATTCGCGAACGTCACCCGCCCGCCAAGGGCCCCTACCCGCTCCCGCATCCCGATCAGCCCAAGCGATGTTCCGCTATCGAGCTCGTTGCCGCGCATCCCCTTGCCGTTGTCCGCAATGGAGACAACCACCGTGCCTTCGTCCACGCGAAGACGGATATCCACTTTGCTTGCTTCGGCGTGGCGCACGACGTTCGTCAGTGCCTCCTGCACGATTCGGAACAACGCCGTTGCACGCTCGCGATCCAACACCGTATCGCTGAGTGCGGTTTCCAGAACAACCTGCAAGTTGGTTCGACGCTCGACATCGTGCGCCAACCACTCCATCGCCGCGTCCAATCCCAAATCGTCGAGCACTGACGGCCGCAGTCTCGCCGACAGGTCACGCACCGACTCGATTGTACTGTCGATCAGGTTCTGCAATGCATCCGCGCGGACGTGGGCCCGCTTCCAGGTCCGCGGGAGCCTCCCAATCAGCCACGAGAGATCCATCTTGATACCCGTCAGCGCCTGACCGAGCTCGTCATGAATCTCGCGAGCAATGGCTGTGCGCTCCTCCTCCCGCACGTCCTGTAACCGTGCCGCAAGGCGCCGCAGTTGTCCTCGCGAGCGGCGCACAGCATCCTCGGTAGCGCGTCGCTCGGTGACGTCGAGCTGGATACCGAACATGGACGAGGGTTCGCCGTGCTCGTCGAATCGGAGCCGTCCCACATCGTTGATCCAACGAACGGTGCCGTCTGGACGGACAATGCGAAGCTCGAGGTTGAGATTCTCTCGGCGCTCCAACGCCTCAGCCACTGAGATCTCTACTGCCTCCCGATCGTCTGGGTGCACGGCATTAAACCACATTTGGTAGCTCGGCGGTCCAACGCTCGGATCAAGACCGAGGACACGGTAGTTTTCGTCAGACCAGCTGACCTCGCCGGTTGCAATGTTCCATTCCCACGCACCAGCCTCTGCCGCAACCAAAGCCTGCCGCAGGCGTTCCTCCCGGTTCTGTAACGCGTCTTCAGCACGCTTGCGCTCAGTGATGTCGGTCATGGCTCCGATCCAGTACGGCGTCTCGCCATCGACATCGGTCACCAATGTGGCGCTGAGCTCGGTCCACACTACTGAGCCGTCGGCGTGGATATACCGTTTCTCAACGGAGAAGGTCGACTGTTGCCCCGCGAGCGCTGATTCGAGGTTCGCTTCGTCAGCGGCACGATCGTCGGGATGCGTCACGTCAGAAAGCAACATCGTTTTCAACTGATCGTCGGTATAACCGAGCAGATCGCAGAAACGCCGATTCGCGCCTAGGAACCTCCCATCCGGCTCTGCCTGCACCATGCTGATCGCCGCCTGCTCATAGAGTGCCCTAAATCGTGCCTCGCTGGTCTGCAGCGCCCGCTCGGCACGCGCACGAGCGGAAATGTCTTGTACGATGGCGAGCGCGCATTGCTGTCCCTTGACCGTCACCATGTTGACACTCAGGAGGGCTTCGTAGAAGCCACCGTCTTTGCGCTTGAACTTCACCTCCTCGTCTCGGACGAATCCTTGTCCTTCCAGAAGTGCTCTTACGCGGACGATGTCGTCAGGGTCGTAGTAGAGATCATCAACCTTGGTCGACGGAGTGATGTCACTCCGCACAAAGCCACCCGGCTCGAGGATGGCATCATTGAATGCGAGAATGCGCCCGCCCAGCTCGGCAAAGCCCATCCCGACCGGTGATGCCTCAAACAGCATTCGGTACTTGTCTTCGCTTTCCCGTAGTGCCTCCTCGGCACGCCACAGTTCGGTCACGTCTTGGGCGAACCCCACCATCTCGACTACCGAACCGGCAGCGTTCTCCACCGACTCCCCTCGTACGTGGATCACGCCAGTCGTTCCGTCCGGTCGAACGACCCGGTGGTGGATGTCGAGTGGCACTCCTCGCTCCACGACCGCGGCCACTGCCTGATCCACCATCTCGACGTCTTCCGGATGGAAGTGCTTCTTGAAGCCCTCCAACGACGGGGAATCGTCTCCCACGCCGTACATGCGACGGAATTCGTCGGACCACTCAACGGTGTTGTCCTCGACATTCCACTCAAAACTGCCTGTCTTCGCAATGCGCTGCGCCTCAGCAAGTTGGTGTCGGCTTTGTGCGAGGCGCTCCTGTGCCGCTCGCTGCTCGGTGATGTCGGTGATGGTTCCCACGAGGCGCACGGCGTGCGGCGCTCGCAACTCAGAAGCCTCTCCGCGTCCGGCCACCCACCGTACAGAGCCATCCGGTCGTCGAATACGGTGATCCATGGCGAAGGGCACGTTCTCCTCAATGGTGGCACGGAGGGCCCGCTCAACCGTCGCCCGGTCGTCCTCGTGAACGAGATCGAGATACGAGGAGTGGGAGCCGTCCAGGCTGGTGCGCCGGCGTCCTGTGATGGCATCCACGTTGTCCGACCAAAGGACACGGTTGCCGTCCACGTCCCATTCCCACGTGCCAACCTGGCCAGCTTCCAATGCTAGCCTGAGACGAGCTGCCGTCGTGCGCCGCTCCTCATCCGCCAGAAGACCGATATGCATGAACAGCGCGACGCCGGCCAAGCCGCCGGTAACTGTGACCCAGCGTTGCATCAACGTCGGGGTGTGCGTGGACAGAATTTGTGCACTCTCAGCCCATACGAGACCCGCAGCAGCCAGCACACTGAGCAATGCGGCGGCCACGGCCTCCCGCCGACCAAGGAAGAACCCTGCCATCAGCACGACGATTGGGTAGCCGACTAGCGACGGCGCTCCGATTCCCCCGTCGATAGCCGCCAGGAAGGTCACCACTAACCATATGAGCGCCGCAAAACCGACGCTCACCACCAAGATCTGGCCCGACCGAACGAGATACAACCCGATCACCGCGCCCAGCATCATCAGACCCTGCAGCAGTAGGATTGCCTGTGGCATCGGTGTAACCAAGGCCGTCAGCACCATCACCGGCACCAGGATGAGGAACGAGCCGCCGAGGATCCACTGGAGCATCCGCGCCGTGCGTTGGCGCTCGGGATCGTCGAAGACTGGTGCGCTGAACAACCACGTAAGCGGCTTCCAGAAATGCGTCATGGTTGACCTCAATCCTCGTGCGATCTTTCACTCATTGTCGGGAAATGACCTGCCTGGGAGGCCTGTGCTCAAACACGTCGTCACTCGGCCTCCGTGCCGGTCGCCTGTCGAAGCAAGGCTTTTTTGGCCAACTCCATCGCATGATACACGGCACTCACCGCTTCGCGCATCCGATAGAGCATCGTGCGACTGGGCATACCTCGCGCGAGGAGCACGAGCTCTTGAACTTGTTCTCCGACCTCCGTGAACGGTTGCTCCGACAACAGGTTGGCCACGTCAGTGGCAACGCTGCGGATCTGCTCGACGACCTTGCGAAGGTGCTGCTCCGGGGTCCATTCCTGCGACGAGCCGCTCGCGCCACGGAATGCCCCACCCTGGCGGGCATTGGCCTGTTCCACCAGGGCGCGCGCATGATCCCATTTCCGCTCGGCCTCTTTGAGGATCGCGAGGCGCGAAAGAGCCCGGGGGTCGAGTTTGGTTTCATCAGATCCCATGCCCAGTATCTCCAGACGCTCGTTGTGACACAGGCTGCACTCCACTGCACGGAGCCGCACAAAAAAGCGATCTCTCCAGGCTCAAGCTATGAGACAAGGGCCCCTCAATCCAGCCGTGGCTGGCTGCTCCCAGCACGATGCTTCATCTTTCGAGCGCGAGAACCCCGTCGTCGAGATCAAAGGAGCCGTCGCGTGAAGCACTGCCTCGTATCCGACAGCAGCGCTGTGAGCAATCGTGCCTGTCGGCTCACACCTCAATCAGGGTAGGACATCGAGATGACGGCGCGCAGTACGATCTATCACTGGATCACGTTCTGGCTGCTTCTCCTTCTGCTCGCCGTGTTCGGGCCCTTTCTGCTCTGGATCGGGGAACCAACGAAATCGCTCAACGTCCTGATCATCGACAAGACCGTGCCGACGATGTCATACCGTGAGCACCAGGGGCTCGTGTGGGTGCTCAACCATCTCAAGTACCGCGACTCGACGGTGGGAGGCACGTTCAACGCCGGGCGGGACTACGTAGGTTTCTTTCCGAACCAGGACGGGCCGCTCCGCATGATGCCCGTAGCGCCCACCGGGCGGGATTTGGATCTCCTGTACCTCGCCGATACCTACGGGGTGTACAGCCAAGACTTCACCGAAGCGCCCTCTTCAGAGCGCGCGGAACTCATCTTTGGCGGCCTCAACGCGCCAGAGCTCGAAGCGCTCGAGCCCGTGTTTTCGTCTGCTGCGACGGTGATCGCCGAGTTCAACACCCTGGCAAGTCCCACAACAGCACCCGTCCGCGAGCGGCTCGAAGAACTCTTCGGGGTCACGTGGACTGGCTGGACCGGACGCCGCTTTGCGTCACTGAAACGGGATTCGGACGTCCCCGGCTGGCTGGTGCGGAACTGGGAGCGACAGACGGCACGAGACTGGACGTTCAGCGCCCCGGGGTTCGCCATCGTCCATGACGACGGCCGGATCGTACTGCTCCTGGAAGGACAGGACGTCGCGCGCAACGGTTTGCGGGTGGATTTTCCCGAGAGCCTCGTCGACGAGGTCGGCGTATCGGATGAGACGCCGTACGGGTACTGGTTCGATGTCGTAGAACCGCGGCGCGACGTGTTGGTGGTGGCCCAGTATCAGCTTGCCGTCACCGATTCCGGTAGCCGGGTTCTTCAGACCGCCGGTCTGCCTGAGCGTTTCCCTGCGATCGTGCATCGCAAGATAGGACAGTCGCGGCGGTACTATTTTGCGGGCGACTTCGCCGATCTGAGACGAGTCCCCTGGGTGTTCCGCGTGCGGGGCGTATCATGGCTCCGGCGTTGGGGGGTTCGGGGTGAGTTGCAGTTCTTCTGGAACGTGTACCTACCGTTGATGCGCTGGATTCTCATGCTCCAGACCACGCGGTAGATCGATCGAGTTGGGGGGAGTCAGAACGATGGGACGGCGTGCCAAGCAAATGAACGTCTTTGAGCGCTACCTCAGCATCTGGGTGGCGCTCTGCATGGTACTGGGCGTTGCGGTCGGCAGAGCGTTCCCCGAGGTGGTGGCTGCGTTCCGCGGGCTCGAGTTCGGCGAGGGAAGCCATATCAACGTGCCGATCGCGGTGCTGATTTGGCTCATGATCTACCCGATGATGCTCAAGATCGACTTCGCGTCGATCAAGAGCGTCGGGAAGCGACCCAACGGGCTCTTCGTGACCCTATTCGTCAACTGGCTCGTCAAG
>JAOTWK010000635.1 GCA_029862935.1 Gemmatimonadota bacterium
ACGGGCTGCTGATCGAGACGCGGTATGACGACGGCGAATGGATCATCACCAGCCGCTACCGGGTCGATGGCGAACGCGTTACCCCGTTGTACTGCCGTAGCTGGAATCACTTGCTGATCGCCGAGGTACTGCTGTACATAGGCCTGCCACTGGCCATGGCCTTATCGCTGCTGGGCTGGGGGCTGCAGAAACACGAGGAGCGCGTGTTGCTGGCACGCGGCGAGCGTCCCTACCTGCAGCACCGTTACCGCCTGACCTGAGCCTACCGCGGGGGCGTGTAGAATACATCAGCTTTTTTGGGCTGGCTGAACCGCTCTAGTTAGCTGACAGAAAACCCTGTAGGTCTGTAATCGGGGCCATTCCAGCCGGATTGACAGGTCCGATTTTCTTCTGAGGTGCCGACTTTACGGACCGTTCAAGATTTATGCTGCAACGCAATGTGTGCCACGAGGCACGAAATAGATAGGAGGCCGTAACTCCAGCACAGATGGAGGTAGGTCCTCCGGCGTCGCCCTGCAGGGGGAGGCGCCAAACCGCCCTGAGCTGCTGCGGTAAAGAGCCGTGGTGGTGAGCGTCAGGGAAAAGTTGCCGATGAAGGTAACAGGTATGGAACAGCGAGACGAGCGCAAGCGAACCACTGCTGACGCATCGAAAGCACACATGGTCGACATCAAAACCGGGTCTTGTTGCGTGGTCCGGGATAAATCCAGCGGGCGCCTGTGTATTGGCTGGGTGGTGTCCGGTGTGTAGGGGGCGTGACGCTGTTTCAGGCTGTGTTGGGGAACGTGGGAACCTGTCGTGCCGATGTTAAGGGAGAAGTGTCAAGTGGTTAACGCCACGAGCGCGAGCGTACCGATGCGTCACACAGGGGCGGACCAACCCGTAGTAGCGATGAGGCCCGGTAATGCGGGTGGAGCGAAGGGGTTGGGTCATTCAGTTTCACGAGTGGGTCAACCCGAAAGGGGAGGAGCCCATGGCTGAGACAAAGCCGTTTGGTATTTCCAAACGTGCCGTATGGGAAGCGTACCAGAAGGTAAAGGAGAACCGCGGTGCGGCAGGCGTTGATGGGCAATCACTGGAGGATTTCGAGCGAGACCTGGCGAACAACCTGTACAAGCTGTGGAACCGATTGGCCTCGGGAAGCTACTTCGCGCCACCGGTGCTGGCGGTAGAGATACCGAAAGCGGGTGGTGGAAGTCGGCGCCTCGGGGTACCGACGGTCTCCGACCGGATCGCCCAGATGGTCGTCAAACAAGCCTTTGAGCCGCAGGTGGAGTCTAACTTCCACGCGGACTCGTACGGTTACCGGCCGGGCAAGTCGGCACTGCAAGCGGTAGGCGTTACGCGTCAACGCTGCTGGCAGTATGACTACGTGCTGGAGTTTGACATCAAAGGGCTATTCGATGCGATCGACCATACCTTGTTGTTGCGTGCGGTCGACAAGCACACGGACTGCCGTTGGGTGCGGCTGTATATCGAGCGCTGGCTCGTCGCACCCTTCGAGCAGGCGGATGGAACGCAAGTGGCACGTACCAGCGGCACCCCGCAAGGGGGCGTGGTGAGTCCGCTGCTGGCGAATCTGTTTCTGCACTATGTGTTTGACAAATGGATGGAGAGGAACTTTCCGAATAATCCATTTGCGCGCTACGCCGACGACGGGGTAGTGCACTGTCGGAGTGAAGCGCAGGCTCGGTGGCTGAAGGCGCGTCTCGATGAGCGTTTTCGCGACTGCGGGCTTGAGTTGCATCCACAGAAGACGCGGGTCGTTTGCTGCAACGTGAGAAAGCCCCTCGGTGAGGGGGTCCATAAGACGTTCGACTTCTTGGGGTATGGCTTCCGGCCGCGGCTGGTCCGACGTCGCAATGGGCGGATGGTGGTGGGCTTTACGCCTGCGATCAGCCAAGGCTCGGCGAAACGGGTGCGAGCCGAAGTGCGCCGGTGGCGGCTTCATCGTCGGACGTTCGCGAGCGTGCAGGACCTGGCGCAGGCAGTGAATCCGGTCATCCGTGGCTGGATCCAATACTACGGTGCCTACAATCGGTCGGCGCTCGTTCCCTTGCTGCGGCACATTGACTGGCATCTTTTGAAGTGGGTCAAGACAAAATATCGAAAGCGGGGACGGTCATGGCGTCGTGCACGGCGCTGGCTGGGACAGGTTGCTCGTTATCAGTCGGCGTGGTTCGCGCATTGGCGTGTGGTCCGTCCGTGTATGGCTGAATGATGGGAGCCGGGTGAGTGGAGACACTCACGCCCGGTTCTGCGA
>JAOTWK010000634.1 GCA_029862935.1 Gemmatimonadota bacterium
GGACCCCCTGGAGCTGCCGGACCCAACCACGGACGTGGCGTGGCGCGAATTCCGCTGGGAAGGCGTCACCCAGCTCGTGGGCGAGCTGGCCGATGCGGCGCACGGACGGAACAAGACGATCTCGGCGGCGGTCTTCCCCACTCCCACGCTGGCGCGGACGCTTGTCCGCCAGGCCTGGGAGCAATGGCCGCTCGATGCGGTCTTCCCCATGCTCTACCACGAGTTCTATCGCGAGTCCGTTGCGTGGATCGGATCCGCCGCCGCCGAGGGCGTCGCAGCGCTTCCTCCGAACCGTCCGCTCTATGCTGGCCTGTTCGTCCCAAACCTGCCGCCCGCTGAGCTCGCCGAGGCCGTGCGCGTGGCGCGCGACGGGGGCGCGGCCGGTGTCGCGCTATTCGAGATGGACGGGCTGACCGATGAGCACCTCACGCGGTTCGCGTCGGTCGCTCGAACCGGGTAGTCACTCACCGGACGCAGGTCACGGTTTCACGAGCGGGTACCGGCGCACGTACTCCACCTCGAGCGGATCCCGCCACACGCCTAACACCCGGTCGCGTCCGACCTGCCGGAGATCGAATCGGTCGGGCATAGTGACGGTGCCCAAGAGTCGTCCCCCACGATCGAAGACTGTCCACTGGGCTGGGGGGGACGGGTGACGGGCGTATTCGGCCGCCCACAGGTTTTCGTCCGGGTCCAGGAGTAGCCGTCCGTACGCGGGTTTCGTGTCCGGCACGGCCATCGACGCGAGGTGCCGTTCGCGCATGGCGCGCTCGGCGCTCGATAGTCCATCGAGCTCGCGACTGACCAGAGCCTGAATGTCGCTGTGGGTGATTCGGAGGTCGACGTCGAGAACCCTGACGACGGCGCGCAGTTGGCCGTCGAGCGCATACCGTCCGATCTCAAAGGTGGCCTGATCCCCTACGGACATCTCGTTCCCCGCCAATGCCACGCTCGTCTCGCGCGCAAACAGGGGCGCGCTCATGACGCCCCGCCCGCCTTCTTCACCGAGGTAGTACTCTCGGCCCATGACGAGCCGCACCGTGTCCAGCAGGCTGCCGTCAGCCGAGATCCGGACGAGCGCCGCCGGCGCACGCATCAGGCCCAACGCCGACCCTTCCCGGTGGATCCCGGACGAGAAGGACTCCTGCATCAGGAAGGTGCCGTCTCCGAACCGCCCCACTGCCAAGAGGCTCGATAGCGGTGCGTCCACCTGAACGAGTCGTACTACCTCGCCGCGATCGGTCAGGATGGTGAAGCGGCGCAGCCCGAAGTCCCACACCCACAAGGAGTCTCCGGGACCGTCGCCGAGTGTGGCGATCCGCCGGTACTCTCCCGGTCCTTCTCCTGATCGCCCACTGGCCCAGAGGTATCGACCGGTCGCGTCATATGCTCGGAGCTGTCCTGCTCGGTGATCGGCAACCACGACCCGGCCGTCGGTCAGCTCGCGCACGGCCGCGATGGACTCGAACTGATACTCCACGGGTCCTTCCATAGCGCCGATCTGGAGCGTCGCGGAGTCAGAGATCGCCCAACCAGCCCTGTCGGTCCACGCAGGGGACCGGCTCTCGACGATGCGGATGCCGGCACTGTCTCGCGTCACAGAGCCCCCGCCGGATGGCGGGCTGCAGCCCACAATAACGGCCATCCCGGCCATCGCCACGGCCGCCCTCAGAGGCAACCGCGTCACATCACCCGAGCGACAGCCGTGCGGCAACGAGGTCGTTCGCATTGACGGACATCCTGCCATGGATCGGCGCCGGGCGCTAGTGAGCACCTTGGAACGAAGCGGCCCCGCCGTTACTCGCCGGCAGGGCCCGAACATACCCACGGACCGCGTCGGTCCGCCTACATCCGCTCGACGATCGCCTCGCCGAACCCCGAGCACGAGACCTCGTGCACGTCCTTGCGCCCCTCAGCCTTCATGAGACGGGCCAGGTCGTAGGTGACGTGCGCGTCCTTGATGGCCCGACGCATCCCGTCGAGAATGAGATCGGCCGCCTCGTTCCATCCCATGTGCTGCAGCATCATGACGGCCGACAGGATCAGCGAGCCCGGATTCACCTTGTCCTGACCGGTGTACTTGGGCGCCGTCCCGTGTGTCGCCTCGAACAAAGCGACCTCGGTCCCGATGTTCGCGCCCGGGCCGAGCCCCAGCCCGCCGACGAGCGCGATGGCCGCATCGGAGAGGTAGTCGCCGTTCAGATTGGGGAGCGCCAACACGCTGTACTCGCCGGGTCGAGTCTGAATCTGCTGGAAGATCGAG
>JAOTWK010000093.1 GCA_029862935.1 Gemmatimonadota bacterium
AACCGCTCACTGGTGCTGTTCGACCGCGGCGACGAAGTGATGGTACAGGCGGGAAACGAGGGCATCCGGTTCCTGCTCGTGTCGGGTGAACCCCTACAGGAGCCCGTCGCGTGGCGCGGTCCCATTGTGATGAACACGGACGAGCAGCTGCGACATGCTTACGCCGAGCTTCGCGCGGGGACGTTTATCAAGGGCGGTTAGCGGGCGTCCGTGCCAATATGTCCCGAGCATTCGTGAATGAAGATGCCCCGGAACCCGAGCCGCGGTACTCCTTGCCACCGCGAGACGATCCGGATTTCGATCGCGCCGCTGCGTGGGCCCTGATCGAGGGCGCGCACGTCGGCGATCCCTACAGTGCGGCGCTGGCCACTGGGTACGAATGGGGCGATCCCACTCTCCGACCACACATCGAACGGATTCTCACCGAGGCCCGTGAACAGGGTAACGAGCGGCTCGAACAGCTCGCCGAGCGCTATCTACGGACGTGTGAGAAGGAAGAGAACCAATAGATGTCACTCGCGCTCTGGGGTGTGGTCGTGCTGGTCTTACTTGTTGCCATTCATCTGCTGCTCGTGTGGCTGGAATCGAAGAACTGGATCTACTACCGCCGCACCCCTAAGCACGGCGGTTCCGCCTATCACCTGATGCACATGAGCTCGATATTCGACCCCAAGTTCAAGCAGGTCATGGAGATCATGGTCGAAGATGAACGCCAGGAGGACGAGTTGGGGGAGGGGAAGGCAGACGACATGGACGAGGGAGTGGCAACGTCAATCCAGTGAGTCGTCTCTGTCGTCAATGTCGTCTTCGTCGTCTGTTACCTCATCGCCAGCCTATCGCCCTACCGGCCTCAACAAGAGATCCTGAAAATCGAAGCTGAAATCCGTGAGCAGTGACACCGCCCGCAGTTTGACGTGGTCGATCTGACCGTCGGGTGTGGGACGTGGCATCATGGAGTGAGACCGTGGAGAGTGGGGGTGGCAGCCCGCGGGGCCATTGAGTCAGCCTGAAAGCTACGACCGTGTATTGGTGAGGCAACATCGGTGCGCGCCGGCCGGGGCAGCGCTAGCGCGATCCACAGACGCAGACCCGAAACCGTCGAGGGCCCGGGGCAGTTGCCCTGGGCCCTTTTTGCGTGAGCGCTTCCCGTTGTCTCGGAATCCGCCCCTATGTAGCTTTTGGCGCTCAAGGAGGACGTGAATGCTGAGAATCCTGTTGTTCCTGGCGACCAACGTGGCCGTCCTGATGATGGCGGCCATCGCGATGGCGGTCCTGACCGCCCTCGGCGTCATCCCCCCCGACGCGCCCTATATCCAACTGCTGGTCTGGTGTGCGCTGTTTGGTTTTGGTGGCTCGTTCTTCTCGCTGGCGATCTCGAAATGGGTAGCGAAACGAGCAACCCGTGCCAGAGTCATCGACAAGCCGACGAATGACGTGGAGCGCTGGCTCGTCGAGACCGTTCAGCGACAGGCGCGACAGGCCGGGATCGGCATGCCGGAGGTGGCGGTGTTCGAGTCACCGGACCCCAACGCTTTCGCCACCGGCATGTTCCGCAACAAGGCCTTGGTCGCGGTGAGCACGGGACTCTTGGGGCTCATGCAGAAGGAAGAGGTCGAGGCGGTGTTGGGCCACGAAATCGCCCATATCGTGAACGGCGACATGGTGACACTCACGCTGATACAGGGCGTGCTCAACACGTTCGTCCTGTTCGTCGCGCGAATCATTGCGAGCCAGTTCGGTCGCGGGCGGTTCTTGATCTATATCGCGCTCCAGATGGCGTTCGGCGTGTTGGCGAGTGTGATCGTGGCCTGGTTCTCCCGTCGCCGCGAGTTCCGGGCGGACGCGGGCGGTGCCAAGCTCGAGAGCGCAGGCGCCATGGCCGCGGCGCTCGACCGGCTCCGCGCACTCAAGGAGGCACCGTCACAGTTGCCCGACAACCTGGCCGCGTTCGGTATTCGCGGCAAAGGCCTGCGCACGCTGCTGAGCACGCATCCGCCACTGGAAGAACGGATTGCGCGGCTTCGAGCTGACAGCTGACAGCCGTGGCTGATGGCTGACAACTGAAGACTCGTCTCATTGGAGCAGCGGCCGGTGTGCTCCTGCTTCTTTGGCTTGCCGGCATGTGGCGCGGGGTGAGCCGTGCGCTGCCTCCCGGCGTGTCAACGGCCGCTCCTTTTCGCACCGCTGACATTGAGTTCCTTGCAGATGTGACCTACCAACGGGCCGGAGCGCCCGTGCACGAGCGGTCCATCTTCCAGCACGTGTTCGAGATGATCGACGAGGCCGATCGGTTCGTCGTCGTCGACATGTTCCTGTTTGACGGCGAGCACGCTGGCGATCGGGAATACGTGGCACTCTCGAGCCTGCTCGCCGACCGCCTGCTCGCCCGCAAAGCGTCGGTGCGCGGTCTCGCGGTCACCTTCATCACCGATGAAATCAACAACTTCTACGGTGCGTACCAATCGGATCTCGTCGAGCGGTTGAAGGCCGGGGGCGTGCAGGTCGTCATCACCGATCTCACGAAGCTGAGAGACTCGAATCCCGCGTACTCGTCGATATGGCGCATGGTCTTCCGGTGGTTTGGCACGGCGGGTCCTGGGTTGGTGCCGCATCCGTTGTCGAGCACGGGGCGGCGTGTCACGTTGCGCTCCTATCTCAAGATGCTCAACTTCAAGGCGAACCACCGCAAGCTCATCGTGACGGATGAAGCGTGTCTCGTGGCCTCGGCCAATCCGCATGACGCGAGCAGTTTCCACTCGAACATCGCGTTTGCCACGCACGGGACACTGTGCGCTGACATCCTGGAGTCAGAGCGTGCTGTCGCGGCGTTCTCAGGCGCGGTCATCCCGCCTCATGTCATTGACGACGCGTCGGAGCACGGGGGGTCGTCCACGGTCCAGCTCGTGACGGAAGGGGAGATTCGGACGCAGCTGGTCGACGTGCTGGACGCGACTGGCGTCGATGACAGCATTGACGTCGCGATGTTCTACTTGTCCGATCGCGAGGTGATCGAGGCGCTCGAGCGAGCGGCCAGACGTGGCGCCCACGTGCGCCTGATGTTGGATCCCAACAAGGATGCGTTCGGCAGGGAGAAGGGTGGTGTGCCGAACCGTCAGGTGGCACGCGAGCTACGCCGGTCCACGGATGGCGCTGTGGAGGTGCGCTGGTTCGACACGCATGGCGAGCAGTTCCACACCAAGCTCGTGCGTGTCACCACGCGAGCCGGCACGACGATCATGGGCGGCTCCGCCAACCTCACTCGCCGCAACATCGGTGACTACAATCTCGAGGCCGACCTGATGATCGTGCCGGACTCGGCACTGGATGCCACGGTCGCCGGCTATTTCGATCGCCTGTGGACCAACCGTGACGGTCAGTTTACGGTCGATTTCTCCGCGTACGACGATCCGTCGCTGCTAAAGCGGTGGCAGTATCGCGTTCAGGAGTTCACGGGGTTGTCGTCGTTCTAGGAGGGGGGAGCAGGGGCAGAGAACGCGGCGGCCGGGCGGCAGACGGACGACTGGGACGACTCTGACGACTGAGACGACTGATCAGAGGGGGGCGGGAAAAATGCAGCGGCAGGGCGGTGCCACATCGCCCTGCCGCTGTCGTTCACCACACGCTCATCGCGTAGCGCTTACGCCAGCTCCTCCGGCGCCCCTATTGCTTTTGGAACGTGAACGTGGCGAGGGCGCCGTCGAACGTGGCGCTGATGGTCAGCACACCGCTCGTGACGGACCAACTGAAGGTTTCCTCCCACTCTGTGCCTTCGTCGAAGGTGATCTGGCTCCCAGCGGTCTCGAACTTTCCGGAGTCACTGCAGTTGGCGACCCCGGGCTCACACCACCCCAGCGCATCGTTGGTCGCGGTGTACGAGTAGTCACCGTCGTCCTGCAACGTGTAGCGCAGGCTCATGCCCTCGGTCGCATAATCGATTCCGCCCCAAACGAGGGCAGTGGAATTCCACGTGCCGACGAGGTCAGGTGGTGCCTCGAACGCGTCACCGCATCCAACCATCCCGTACATGAGACCTACACCCACGATCAGCGCCGAGCGGCGGATTGCACGACTTACGTTCATAGATACCTCCGATTTGGGTACGTGGGACCACTGACACGGCCTCGCACCGAGAGCTGAACACGGCGTTCGCCGCTTAGCCACTGCGGTGTCTTTCCTAAATACCTAGTTGGGCTATTCCTGACAAGAGTTGTAGGAGTGCGACAATGAGGTGGGATTGTCGGAAATGGGAAGCAGTTGTCAGTTCTCAGTCTTCAGTCGTCAGTTGATCCCTGAGAACTGAAGACTGAGAACTGAAGACTAAGAACTTAGCGTGGGCAGACAGGGCCGTTGAAAGGCGACCGCCGTCGGCTGAAAGCTGACAGCTGACCGCTGAAAGCCCCGCAGTGGCGGACGGCGACCGCATTTGCGCGACGCGGTGTCACACCGCGTCGGCTCACGCATACAGCTGCGTCATCCGCCACACGAAGAACACGACCACCGCTCCTTCCAGCGCCCAGGTCTGTGGCTGACGGTAGTACCCCTTGTACATCTCCCACCCCCAGCTGCCGGTGTCCTTGAACAGCGCGATGGTGAATTTCTTCTTGGATAGCGGCCAGAGGAGGGGCAACCCCACGGTGCTCCCCAAGTCCGCGAGGTAGTGCGTCAAAAGTGCCACGAAGGCGAAAGCCGCGTAGAACGGGCTGAACACGTAGACGATGGCCGTGACGACGATCGCGAACGCGAGCGTGTGGGTCACCGTGCAGTGAAAGCTCGGCTTCGCCAGCCCGGCCTTGGAGACCAGCGTGTCGACGTTCGGCAAGAAGTGCATCGCGAGGCAGAACAACACCGTCCTCGGATTCCAGTCGAACGAGGCGATCGAGAGCGCGAGCGGAACGTGGCCGAGTTGCATGGTTAACCTCCGTGTGAGGATCGGACTCCGTCGCGGCCAACCGCCGGATGCGGTAAAGCGTCTGCCGACTCGGTTTCAGGGTCTTGAGGACCGACCGCATCCTGATCCGTCGCCGAGCCAGCGTCCGCCTCGAGCAGTTGGGACAGGGCGTCCAGCACCACGGCGGGGCGTTCTTCGTGCACGAAGTGGCCCGCACGGGGCACGCGTTCGATCCGCAGGTTGGGTACGGACGCGCTGAGCGCCGCCACTTCGCCGTCGCCAGGCGCACCTTTGTGCGGCACGTCTCCCAAGAGCAGCACGACCGGCACACGCACCTCGGCCAAACGGTCCGCTAGCGTCTCCGGTTCGACTGCCTCGGCCATTCCTTGGAAGGCGTCCAAGGTGGCGCCGGCGTCCTCGGCGTATTCCGTCATGTAGCTCGTGATCACATCCTTTGCGAGCCACGTGTCGTCAGCCGATGAGGCGCGCAGCTCGCGCACCAGAACCTTCCGCACCGCAGTCGCTCCGGCGAACAGCTTGATGAGGGGAGCGAAGCGCATCGCCCGTGCGAGACCGGGGCGTAACGCGGACTCCGCCACGCCGCCTTCGATGGAGACAATGGCGCGGACACGCTCAGGGTGTCGGTATGCCAGCCGTAGGGCGATGGAACTCCCCAATGAATGCGCGACGACAACCGCGGACGGCACGGAAAGGCTGTCGAGCACCGCCCCGATGCGGTCCGCTTGCGCCGTGAGCGAGTAATCCGCTCGGCGCGGGCGGGAAGAGCCGCCGAGCCCGAGTGGCTCGATGACCATCGTGCGATAGCCATCTTCAGCGAGCGGCTCGATGATGTGGCGGTATCCGTACGCGGATCCGAGCAGGCCGGGGATGAACACGACGACCTCGCCCTCGCCGCGCGTGACGACCCGGAGGATCTCACCCGGAGCGACAGGGACAGACAGAACTGCTGTACTGTCGACGATCAGGGTCATCAGCAGGGTGAGCAGCATGGACGATCACCTCCGTGGTGGGGAATCGTGGACGTGGTCGTACCAGCGCCGGTTGCCGGTTCTGTCGCGTTGACGGAACGTCGTCGTCGTCGACCGATGGCCGCCGCGGCCCCAGCTCCCAGGATCACGACACCGCCGCCGGCGAGAATCGCCGAACTCGTGAAGGGGAGCAGCGTTCCCACGGTGGCGATCAGCCAGATACGTGGGAATCGCCCGAGCGCGGTCGCGGCGATGAATCGCGGCATCGGGTACAGCGAGATCACGGCGCAACAACGGGCGACCCAGAACGGAACGGGTGTGAACGCCGCAATTACCACTGTGGCGAATGGCTGCAGGTCGAACCACGCCATCACACTGTGCGTGAGTCGGGCGGACCGGACTCTGTCCAACCGGCGGGCAAGCAACACCGCGCCGAATACCCGGTAGTTGACCCACTCGACGAGCGCGATAGCGGCAACGCCGATCGCGGCGAGCAGGAGCGGCGAGTACAGCTTCCCGAACGCCATCAGGATGGGTTCGGACGCGCTCGGCAGGAAAGTCGAGGCCGGTCCGCTCGTGAAGAACATGAGCCACGCGAATGCGGCCAGTTCCGCGGCGCCGGGAAAGACCCACCAGATGGCCAGGCTCATGACGGCAGCCCCACCGCAGCAGTACAGGAGCTGATCCCACGACTGGTTGACCACCGCGCGCGATGCCGCGGCTCGGAGCCAAGAACCCGAGGAGCGCCAGGCCGCGTGCGTCGGGGCGCGCGCGCCCGTCGTCGAGGGTGCAGTGTTGCGACGCATCGCTTGACCTCCGATTGGGTCGCGATACCTTGGGCACTGTAAGGACCCGCCGTTGCTCCACCGTTCACCGGAGCGTTACCTGGCTGTTCTTCCGTTGCTGATCACGCTGCGCTTTCTCGGGGGCACCGAGGTGCGCGACGCCAATGGCGCGGAGGCGCTTGCTGTCCTCAAACAGCCGAAGCGTCTGGCATTGCTGACCTATTTGGCTGCTGCTGCACCCCGCCGCTTTCATCGCCGGGATTCCTTGCTTGCCATGTTCTGGCCTGAGCAGGACCAATCGCAGGCCCGACGCGCGCTTCGGCGGGCGTTGTTCTTCCTGCGGCGTGCTCTTGGTCCGGACGCCATCACCGGTCGGGGAGACGAGCTTGGGGCGAAACCTGAAGACGTGTGGTGCGATGTCACGGATTTTCAGCAGGCGCTGGAGGCGAAGCGGTTGGACGAGGCCTTAGTGCTCTACCGGGGGGATTTCCTCTCGGGCCTCTTCGTCGAGTCTGCACCGGACTTCGAGCGCTGGCTCGACGGTGAGCGCGGCAGGTTGCGTGATCTCGCGGTGGGGGCCGCTTGGGCGTTGTCGGATCGGGCGGAACGGGTGGGAGACGTGCGAGACGCCGCACAGTGGGGCAAGCGCGCTCTCGAGCTCACCCCGGAAGACGAGGCGGGATTGCGGCGCCTGGTCCGCCTGCTCGACCGGAGCGGCGCGCGAGCGGCGGCGCTGCAGGCGTATCAGGGTTTTATGAAGCGCCTTGCGGAGGAGCTTGAGCTCGCCCCCGAACCGGAGACGGTCGCGCTCATGGAGACCGTTCGGTCGGGGCGCGACATCCCGGCCTCACTGGGCGACGGGTCGCCGCGCACACCGTCATCCAACCTCGTTGCAGTGCTTCCCTTCACCGTCAGGGGGTCCGTTGAGCTGCAGTATTTGCGGGACGGGATGGTGGACCTCCTCGCGGCGAAACTCGATGGCGCGGGCGAGCTGCGCACGGTCGATCCCCACAGCATGCTGCGGCATTTGCGTTCCATGACCGGCAGCGAGATCGACGTTCACGAAGCCCGAACCGTCAGCGAACGGTTCGGCGCAGAGTGGTGCCTGTTGGGGAGTGTCGTAGCTACAGGGGACCGTCTGCACGTCGCCGTCACACTGTGCCAGGCCCAAGGACAGCGTGAGATCAGGGCGGACGTCGGTCACTACGGTGAGGCCGAGATCTTCAAGGCTGTGGACGAGATCGCCCGGCATATCCTGTCGCAATGGACGACCTCGTACGGCGGCATGATGGCACGGCTGGCTGCGGTCACGACCGAATCGCTTACTGCTCTCAAGGCATACCTCGTGGGCGAGCGCGCCTTCCGCGCCGGTCGCTTCGCTGACGCCGTCACGGCCTACGAGCAGGCGGTCAGAGAGGATCCTACGTTTGCGCTGGGCCATTACCGACTCGCGGCCGCGTACGCTGCGCGGGGCGTACCGGAAGCCGCGGGCGAGCCGTGTGCTCACGCCTGGGAGCATCGCAATCGTCTCAATCCCGGCTTTCGGCTGCTCGTCGAGGCGCAAGCCGCGATGCTGCGCGGCGCCGCCGGTGACGCCGAATCGTTATGCCGCACCGTCATTCGCCAGATGCCAAAGAATGTCGAGGCGTGGTTTCTCCTCGGGGAGACCTACTTCCACTACAACCCGGATCGTGGGCGCTCGGTCATGGAAGCCCGCCGTCCACTCGAGCACGCGCTCAAGCTCGATCCTCGGCACATTGGCGCGCTCACACGGTTGATGCGGTTGGCGGCGCTCGAGCATCGCACGGACGATCTCGATCTCCTGCTCGAACGATTCGAAGCGGCTGAGCCCGAAGTCGAGCAGTTGCTCTCGGCGCGCGCGATCGCCACCGCCGCTCGCCGCGATCGAGTGAGTCGCGATGCTGTTGTGGCGGCCCTGAGAGGAGATCCTCATAGTCTCGCTGCGACGGTCGGGGACATCGCGGTCTATGTGGGCGATGTGATTGCGGCGATGGAGTTGGCTCAGGTCTTGGTGGAGGTGACATCGTCACCCGGGCTTCGAGCCCACGCACATCTCCTGCTTGCGTATCTCGCGCTTGCGTCAGGAGACTCCACGCGTGCCCTCGCATCCCTCGACCGCGTGGAGCAGAGTGACCGTGCTGCTGCCCTGTTGCACCGAGGGTTGGTGCTCTCGCAAGAGCACGTGCGCACCGACCAGGCGACGCTCGAGCAGTGCTACCTGGCGCTCGAGTCGTGGCATCTTGTGGAACCACGGAGTTCCCGGGATGTGCTGTCCCTCGCGACGCACCATGGCATGCAGCAATGCCTTCGCGAGTATGTGCTCGGACTCCTCTCTGCCAGGGCGGGAAATCTCGACACCGCACTCGTGCACGCGGAACAATGCGACATGGCTCGTGGGCCTGGTGACGACGAGTTGCTACGCGCCGACTTGACGCGAGGCATTCGGGCACGCGTTGCGTCCTGCCGGGGCGAGCCGGCACGCGCGGTGGAAATCCTCGAGACCATCGTGGGCGAGTGCCCATTTCCGGCGGTCATCTCGTCTCCCTTCGCTTCGCGCGTGGCGGAACGCTTCCTTCGTGCCCAGGCCCTGAAGGCGATAGGCAGGTCAGAGGAAGCGTCGAGATGGCTCGAGAGCCTTGCCCAGCGTTCGGTGTTTGAACTGATGTTTCAGCTTCCCGCGGAGAGAGCAGGTGCAGCTGACAGCTGAGAGCAGCTAACACCAAGCCCCGAAACCGCTATGATTAGTCGTACACAGTACCCTTTGACGGCTGCTTGACGCCGGGCGGGTAGGGTGACCGGCACAACCAATTACGTGAGGCAGACATGCCGGCCCGTAACACTGTCCTCGTTGCGGTGACGTTCATCCTCGTCTTCACTGCGTGCGGAGAACCCTTCACCGAACCGCCGGACAACACGACCGACGGGATGACGTCGGTGTACCTGACGGACGCGCCGTTCCCCTACCGTCGCGTGGCGCGGGTCGACCTCTATATGGTGAGTATCGCGGCATCTCTTAGTTCCGACACCGGCATCTTCGGCGATACGACTGGTACGGACTTCACGACCATCGCCGAGCCCAATCGCCGATTCAACCTCCTGGTCCTGCAGAACGGCACGACTGCGGCACTTGGCGAGGCTGCACTTCCGGCTGGCCGCTACCAGGCAGTGCGCATGGTTCTCGACACGGATTCGTCGAGCATTACGCTCAAAGACAAACGCGTGCTCACAGGCACCTCTGACCCTGGTATCGCGTGGCAATCCAGTGCTGGTCGCCCAGTCCTGAACGCGCTGGTGCACGATCCGATGGACGTGGGTGACAGCGGCGCGACGATTGTGATCGACTTCGACGTGGGCCAGAGCTT
>JAOTWK010000636.1 GCA_029862935.1 Gemmatimonadota bacterium
GCTGACCGTCCCATCCGCGTCTTGATTGTTCTCGAGCAGCGCAATGATGGTGCGCGGCAGCGCGACCCCCGACGCATTCAGGGTGTGCACATAATCTGGCTTTGCGTCGGGCCGCGGCCGGTACCGGATATTTGCACGCCGGGCCTGAAAATCGGTGAACGTGCTCGCGCTCGACACCTCGAGCCAAGCTTTCACACCGGCCGCCCACACCTCGAGGTCATACGTCTTGGCACTAGCAAACCCGAGGTCGCCGGTGGCTAGCAACACCACCCGATATGGAATCTCCAGGCGCTGCAGCACGTGTTCGGCGTGTCTCAAGAGCATCTCATGCTCGCTCGCGGAGTCCTCCGGCCGCGAAAACCGCACGAGCTCCACTTTGTCAAACTGATGCACGCGAATGAGACCCCGCGTGTCTTTGCCGGCTGCGCCCGCTTCGCGGCGGAAGCAGGGCGTGTAGGCCACGTACCCAAGCGGCAGGTCGGCGCCAGCGAGAATCTCCTCTCGGTGCAGATTGGTGACCGGCACCTCGGCCGTTGGGATGAGGTAGAGGCCATCGTCCGTCCGATACATGTCATCGGCGAGCGTCGGAAGGTTACCCGTGCCTTTGGCCGTGTCCGCGTTGACGAGGTAGGGGGGAGCAACCTCCGTGTAGTCGTGCTCCGTCGTGTGGAGGTCGAGCATGAAGTTGATCAACGCTCGCACGAATCTCGCACCGCCAGCCGTGAACAGCGGGAACCCGCTGCCCGAGACCTTAGCGCCGCGCACCAAGTCGAGGATCCCCAACCGTTGACCGATGTCCCAGTGCGGCGCGGGCTCGAAGGCGAATGACGGTACGTCGCCCCAGGTGCGAACCACCACATTTGCCGCCTCGTCTCCTTGCGGCACGTCGTCCAGCGGCAGATTGGGGAACTGCAGGAGATGCGAGTTCAATTCTTCTTCGACCGTGCGCAACTCCTGGTCGAGTTGCTTGATCGTGTCGCTCACGCTCTTGAGCTCGGCGATCAGCCTCTCCGCATCCGCCTTCTCCTTCTTGCGCCGGGCCACCTCTTCAGAGGCCTGATTGCGTTGGGCCTTGAGCCGTTCAGCCTGCTGCAGCAGCGCGCGCCGGCGCTCGTCCAACCGGAGGACGGCGTCGATCGCAGGGCCGAGCTCGCCTCCCCTACGGGCCAGCGCTTCCTTGACCTGCGTGGGTGAGTCACGGAGCAGACGGATATCGAGCACGATCTACGAGGTTGGCAGACCGGGAGTCAGAGCGCGATATCCGCAATTGAGGTTGACGATGAACCGCAACGTGAGGGTACGCGCCATCACATCGAGGTCCAGCACTTCGAACTTGCCATACCGCGGAATCGACCCGATGAAGACCGAGCAGAGGGCGGAGGTCGCTCTCGACCGGCCGACAAACGTCAGGCTGTCCGTCACCACCAGGACCGAGTCCACGACATAGTCATCGAGCGGCGCGCGATCGATCTCGTCGAACGTCTCGCCTGTCACCAGCAAGCCCGGGACCGACGACCCACCGAGCAGCCCCGATGGGTAGAGGACGGCCTGACCCGTGGAATCGATATCGAAAGCGAAATCAAACTGCTCGGCGATCTCCGGACGGACCGGAAGGCCGCTCACGATGTCGAACCCCGAGGGGGTGCCGATGGGTGTACCCTGCAGCGCATACACGACGGCCGTGTCCAGCTCATTCTCGAAGGTGGCTGGCAACAGCCCGCTCGATTCGCCACACGCGGAGAGCGCGGGAGCAACCGACAGCGCGATAGCGCCCAAGCGGAACGGTGACAACGATATACGAGGCATCGGGGACCGCCGAACTCTATGCAGCGCCACGAACACGGTCAAGCCGCTGCCTCGCTTGACTTCACTCCGAGGCAGTCCTAGCTTGGCCGCCATGCCGACCATTCGTGACGTCGTGCAGGCGCTGGGGAGTCGTGAAGGCGTCGAGGCCGTCATTGTGTTGAGCCGCGACGGACTGACTATCGACGCCCACGCCCGCAATGGCATCGATGCCGACAGTCTCTCGGCGATGGTGCCCCCTGCGGTCGCGGCGTGCCAGCAACTTGGTACGGCCGCCGATCGAGGCGGATTCGGAATGGGCCTCGTCGAGTACGAGCACGGCATCGTGCTGGTCGCGGAACTGACGACAGACGCGCTGCTTGCCATCTTCTTCCGATCGGCGACCAACGTTGGAGCCCATCTCTACGAGTTTCGACGGCACCGCGCGGCGATTGCCAAACTTCTCTAGCCTCTCG
>JAOTWK010000637.1 GCA_029862935.1 Gemmatimonadota bacterium
CGCCCCACTCCAGGGTGATCATGACCCGGGCGTCGTCGCCGTCTTCCGTCTCGGAAATCCGGATGATTGCCGGTCGTTCAGTCATGTGGGGAGATTAGCGCTCCGGCTGGCAGTTGCTGGGTTCCTAGGCGAAAACTGCGCGCCCGTCGGCCCAGGCCCTGAGGGCCTCAACATCTTCCCGGCGGGAAACCGAGAGGGGCACGGTGGCTGTCAGTTCCTTCATCAGGCTGTCCGTGGTCAGGTCTCCTTGATCGGCAAAAGCCCGGTAGAGAGCGCCGACGACAACTGTCTCCAGCTCGGCTCCGGAGAAGCCCTCCGATCCTGCCACGAGGGGGGAGAGATCGAACCGGCCGGGGTCCTGACCCCGCTTGCTCAAGTGGATCGAGAGGATCCGGGCTCGCTCGTCGGTCCCGGGTAGGTCAACGAAGAAGATCTCGTCGAATCTGCCTCGCCGGAGTAACTCCGGTGGCAGACCCGAGACATCATTGGCCGTCGCCACCATGAATACCTCGCCGCGTCGCTCCTGCATCCAGCGAAGGAAAGTACCCAACAACCGCTTGCTCACGCCACCATCGCCATCACCCGACGCCGCCAGGCCTTTTTCGATCTCATCGATCCACAACACGGCTGGGGCCATTGCTTCGACGGTCGCAAGCGCCGCTGAAAGCCTTTGTTCGGATTCGCCGATGTACTTGCTGTACAGGCGGGATGGATCCAACAAAACCAGCGGGAGCCCCCAGGTATGGGCCAGGGTCTTGGCCACCAGCGATTTTCCGCAGCCGGGCACGCCGGTGAGCAGGACCCCCCGGGGAGGATCGAGTCCCGGGAGAGCGTCATCGGAAATCATCACCCTGCGCCTCAGGCGTAACCATGACTTGAGTCCATCGAGTCCGCCGATCGTGTCGAGCGTGCCGACGTCGGCTTCCACCAGTTCGAGAATTCCGTCGGCGTTGAGCAGTTCCGCTTTGGCCGTGCGGAGGGCTGGTATGTCGGCCGGCGATATCTGACCATCGCGCAATGCTGCATGTTGGATGAGGCGTTCGGCCTCGGTGATGGTGAGCCCGAGGAGGGCGTTGACCATCTGCTCGACCTCGGCGGCGTTGACAACCACGGGGAACGATCGGGCGGCGAAGGTCTCGAGGGTTCGCTTGACCAGCGCGGACAACTCGTCCCGGGTTGGGGGTTTGAGTGACCACTGATGGGCGAGGCTTTCGATTTCCGGGGGAACTTCGGTGCGAGGCCCGGTCAGGACCAGGGTCTGGCCGCGCCGGGCGCGCTGAGCGACCTCTTTGATGCGGCGGATGACCAAAGGGTCCGTGAGCAGCGGATGGACGTCGGCAAATACAAACACACCAGGTCCCGACAAATCCCCGACGAACTCCAGCGCTACATGGGGGTCGATCGTTTGGTACTGAGCGTGGTGGCCGTCCTTGGCCAGCCCGCGCGTCGCCGACCACGTCCACACGGGCACATCCAGCCGCTCCGCAGCCTGGCGGATCACTTCGAGCAGGCGTTCTTCCTCCTGAGCCTCAACCAGCAGCAGCGGGTATTGCGAGGCGAGCAGGACCGCCAGGTCGTTGGTGTTGTCCATCACCATTGGTTATCGGAACCGACGGGATGGGTACTTAGGAGTCTTGTTCGAACATGCGTGAGAAACCTGCCCAGACCGCCGGCAAGTCACGCCGGAATCGAATGGGTGCGGATGCCACAATACGGACATGATGCCGCGATACGAGGTGCTATCCCACACCGCCGACACGGGCGTAGTCGTGCACGGGGTCACCGTGACGGAGCTTTTCGAGAATGCCGCCTTCGCCATGTTCGACCTGATGTTCGGGATCGCGGATCGGCAGGGAGCCGAGCGCGTCGAAGTCGAGGTTGCCGCAGCCACGATCGAGGAGTTGCTGGTCGACTGGCTGAGCACGCTCTTGTTTGAAGCTGAGACGCGAGACCTGGCTTTGTGTTCGTTCGGGATAGACACACTGGGCGATGGGCGCCTGTCTGGTTGGGCAAGCGGCATCTCGTCGGTCAACCTCGAGCTAAGAGGACCTCCCATCAAAGCCATCACCTACCACGATATGGCTATCGAGGACATTCCCAACGGGTGGTCGGTGCGGGTGGTTTTCGACGTTTGAGTTCGTCGCGGAACTCGTGCGCCCCGTTGGGGTCAAACCTTCGGAATCCGAATCCCGGGTTCCCGGTGGGATTGGACTCCAGATGACATGGGTCCGGTGGCGCCGCAATGATGTCCGTGGA
>JAOTWK010000639.1 GCA_029862935.1 Gemmatimonadota bacterium
AGCTGATCGAGCCCTTGCGCGAGCTATTCAAGGACGAAGTGCGGCAGGTAGGGCGGGAGCTCGGGCTGTCCGAGGAAATCGTGGGTCGACATCCGTTCCCGGGTCCCGGTTTGGCGGTGAGGATCCTCGGGGCGGTGACACCCGAGGCGCTCCGCATGTTGCGCGAAGCCGATGCGATCTACATGGACGAAATCCGGCAATCGGGAACGTACGATGACATTTGGCAGGCGTTTGCGGTGCTGTTGCCGGTACGTGCGGTCGGCGTGATGGGTGACTCGCGGACCTACGAAAACGTGGTCGCGCTCCGCGCGGTGACCAGCACCGACGGGATGACTGCAGATTGGTTCCCGTTCGGCCACGAACTCCTGGGGAGAATGGCCAATCGCATCATCAACGAGGTGCAGGGCGTGAACCGGGTGGTCTACGACGTGAGCTCCAAACCTCCTGCGACCATCGAGTGGGAATGATGTTGCCGATGAGGCACCCACCGCCCGGTTGACTGGCGATGGGAGGGCGATGCGAAGGCGAGGTACGGCGATAGGAGCGATCTACGTCTCAGTTGCCAGCTTTCAGTTGTTAGGTGTTCACCGACGACTGAGAATCGAGAACTGACAACGGTCCTTACGCGCTCTTCTCATTCAGCAGATCGAGGAACTGCTTCGGGGTCTCGAGCTTGCCGAGGCGATCGGGCACATCCGGTTCCTTCGCGAATTGGGCGATCTTCCCAAGGACCGGGAGATACTGATTCGAGACCTCGAGGGGAGGTGCCACGATCAAGAAGAAGTTGTAAACCGGCTTTTCATCGATTGCCTTGAAGTCCAACCCGTCAGCCTTGCGCCCGAACGCCACGCGAAGTCGCTGCACAACCAAAGAGCGACAATGCGGAATCGCGATACCGCGGCCGATACCTGTCGATCCCAAGTTCTCCCGGCGCTTCAACATCTTGTACAACATGGCGCTGGATTTCTCATCCAACGCGAGGAGCGAAATCAGCTCTTTGAGAATCTCGTCCTTGGTCGAGGCCTCGAGCTTCAACGAGACAGCATCGGCCGAGAAGAACTCTTTGAGGTGCATAGGTGTCAACGCTCACAGTAGTGAATCGCGCCAACGTTATGATTCCGTGATACTGCTGTCAACCGCTTCATTGCCGCGGATTCCGGGCTCCGTTAGCTTCGATCTATCATGGACTTTCCATTTCCGACCCGCGAACGGGTGCCATTGTTCCTCGCGCCGATGGCCGGCGTCTCGGAGCCACCGTTTCGGCGTCTGTGTCGCTCGTTTGGGGCGGACGTCGTGGTGTCGGAGTTCCTCTCGTCTGAGGGTCTTCGTCGTGGGGTGAAGAGCGTGCATGACGGCGCGTTCTTCACTCGTGAAGAGCGGCCGATCGGTATCCAGCTCTACGGTGCGGACCCCGAGGCCATGGCGGAGGCGGCAGGGTTGGTCATCGAGCATTACGGACCCGACTTCGTCGACATCAACTTCGGTTGCCCGGTCAAGAAGGTCGTGAAACGGAACGGCGGGTCGGGATGCCTCAAGGACTTGGGGCTGGTGCAGCGTATCATCCGCCGAGTCATCGACACGGCTGGCGGGGTGCCAGTCACCGTGAAGACGCGGAGTGGGTGGGACGAGCCTACCCGTGATCCCGTGGAGATTGCACTGCGGTGCCAAGATGCCGGTGCTCAGGCGCTCACGTTGCATCCGCGCACAAGGTCACAGATGTACACCGGCAGTGCACGGTGGCAGGAGATTGCGGCGGTCAAGGAAGCGTTAGACATCCCGGTGATCGGCAACGGTGACATCACGACGGCTGAGGATGTGACGCGGATGTGGCGGGAAACCGGGTGTGACGGGATCATGATCGCCCGGGGGTCGTTCGGAAACCCGTGGATCTTTCAACAGGCCCGCGCCACGCTCGATGGCGGGACGCCGCGACCCGTGCCAGGCGCTGCGGAGCGGTTCGCTGTAGCGCTGCGGCACGCGGCATTGCAGGTCGAGATCCAGGGAGACTCGCGGCGCGCTGCGATCGAGTTCCGCAAACACCTCGGGTGGTATGTGCGTGGGCTGCCGGGGGCGGCCGAGTTGCGGTGCCGGCTCCATCAGGTGGAGTCGATGACGGAGATCAGCCACGTCTTCGGCGAATACCTGGGGCTCCACCAGGCAGTCGGGTGACGAATCGGCTCAGTGAACTCCTCGCAGCCGTTGCCGCCGGAGATGTGACACCCGAGGCTGCCCTGGAGCGGCTCGGT
>JAOTWK010000638.1 GCA_029862935.1 Gemmatimonadota bacterium
AGCGGCAGCAGATGATGGAGCGATTCCGCCGGATGCGTGAAGTACGTCAGCAGATGAGCGAGCTTCTCGCCTCCGAGGGTGCCGCCGTCATCCTCACACCGTCATCCCGCAACTACGGCATGATCCGCGGCGGCGGCAACAGGTCGGGGTACAACGCTGAGGGTCCCGATCCGATCCCCGAGCTCGTCGTGATCCGCGAGCAGTACAACATGATCCACCGCAATCTCGAAGCAGGCATTCCCGTAGAGCTGGAGATCAACGTCAAGAGTCGTTTCTTCGACGAGGACCTCCAGCAGTACAACTCACTCGCGGACCTGGCGGGCAGTGACCGAGCCAACGAATACGTGATGCTCGGCGCGCACCTCGACTCGTGGCATTATGGTGGCGGTGCCACCGACAACGCCGCCGGATCAGTGGTCATGATGGAGGCGATCCGCATTCTCAAGGCACTCAATCTCGAGCCACGTCGTACCATTCGCATCGGCTTGTGGAGCGGGGAAGAGCAGGGGCTCTTGGGCTCACGCAATTGGGTCCGCAATCACCCCGAGCTGCACGATCGCATCTCAGCGTACGTCAACGTCGATAACGGGACCGGCAAGATCCGCGGTATCTGGGATCAGATGAACCAGGACGCAATCCCTGTGTTCGAGCAGATTCTCTGGCCCTTCCGCGATCTGGGCGTGGTAGCGGTTCGACACGGGAACACGGGCGGCACCGATCACTTGGCATTCGACGGGGCGGGCGTCCCGGGGTTCAACTTCATCCAAGATCCGATCGAGTATGGTGTGCGGACCCACCACACCTATGTAGACGTGTACGATGCGATGATGCTTGACGATCTGAAACAGGCAGCGGTGGTCGTGGCCGCGACCGTCTACCACTTGGCCATGCGCGACGAGATGATGCCGCGCAAAGCACCGCCACCGGCGACGAACTGAGCAGCACGAGCAGACGGGAGTGGATGGGGCGGCAGCTCGGTGGGGTTGCCGCCCTGCTCTTCGGGGGCGCTCGAGCACCGTGAGCATCCCTTCATGTCTCGTTCAACATCGACTGGGAATGTTGGGACGTAGCCTGGAGAGGCAGTTCGAGACGTTATCGAGCGCGAGGACGTTGGATACGGAGCAGTGACGCGATCTATGGGACGCAACGATGACCGCAGCGTCGAGCCCCACGAGGGTGTCGCCGGTGCCGCTCCGGGGCAGGGGATGACTATCCTGGTCGGCAACCCCAACGTCGGCAAGAGTCTCCTGTTCAAGAACCTCACGAGCCGCTACGTCACGGTCTCGAACATTCCCGGCACCACGGTCGAGGTCGTCCGCGCCCGCGCGAATTTCAACGGCCGGCAAATCGAAATCGTTGACACCCCCGGGATCAACGACCTCACACCGCGCAGTGACGATGCGCGTGTCACGCGGCGCATTCTCGAAGAGCATGCGGATGCCACAGTCGTGCAGGTCGCCGACGCGAAGAACCTGCGGCGGGCCTTGCTGCTGACACTGCAGTTGTCGGAGCTCAAACGTCCCACGGTGCTCGTGCTCAACATGTTCGACGAGTTGGAAGCGCGGGGTGGCAAGATCGATATCGATCGACTGAGCGAACTGCTGGGCGTGCCCGTGGTGGTGACGGTGGCGCCCATCAATCGTGGCACGGGTGATCTCATTCGCGCCTTACCGTCGGCCAAGCCGCTGCGTGAGTTCCCGACGGCTGGCGCGCCGGCACCCACAGACTACGAACGGAATCGTCAGCTACTCGCAAAGGTCCACGAGATCCTGGCGGAGACGTATACGGTCGTGCCGCCACCGCATCCGTCTTTCGGCATTCGGTTGGGATTCTGGGCGATGCACCCGCTGCGCGGCCTTGGATTCCTCGCGGTGGTACTGCTGGGCGTGTTCTGGTTCGTTGGACTGTTCGGTGCTGGGACGCTGGTGGACTTCTTCGAGGTCGGGGTGTTCGAGCAGCGGCTCAACCCGCTCCTCATCCGCACGGCAGACGCGGTGCTACCGTTTCCCCACGAGCACGTGGTGGAGCCGATTCTCTATGACATTTCGCTCCCTGTGTCGCCGGTACATGACGTCGGGGTTGCATCGATCGAGCGAATGGTGGTGCGGGAGGGGTATACGGTTCCGGCGGGGATGGGACTCTCGTGGTGGCAGACCGCCATGCGTTTCGTCCATGACTTCTTTGTGGGCGAGTATGGGGCGCTCACGATGGCGCTGAGCTATGCGTTGGCCATCGTGCTGCCCATC
>JAOTWK010000640.1 GCA_029862935.1 Gemmatimonadota bacterium
GCGTAAGATCTGGGTCGTCGTGCACCGCGAGTTCGTGGAGAAGGTTCGCAACAAGTGGTTCATCATCTCCACGGTGCTTGGTCCGTTGCTCATGGCGTCGTTCGTCGTCTTACCGATCCTGATGGCCGAACGAGGTGGCGCACAACGGCGAATCGTTGTCGTAGATCTTGGGACGGTCGATCTGGCCGATCGGTTGGTCAGCGTGCTCCGCGCACCGGCGCCGGTGACGGCCACGCTGCTCAAGGTTGAGGTGGCCGATTTGGCTGACGTGGCGGATTCGTTGACTGCACTGGTCGGTGCCAAGGAGGTCGACGGGTATCTGATCGTGTCGGAGGAGGCGGTGGAGGATGGGACGGTCGAATACCGTGGCTCGAACGTCTCGTCGATGGCGGACATGCAGCTGCTCGAGCGTCTGCTCCGCGAGACGGTCATGACCGAGCGACTCGGACGTGCGGGGGTCGATGCGGAGGTCGTGCGGCGGGCACGCATCCCACTTCGCATGCGAACGCTGAACATCCGCGGGGGAAAGGTCACTGAAGGGTCGGGCGAGGCCGCCTTCATTCTCGCGTACGCCGTGTGGTTGGTGCTGTACATGGCGATCCTTCTCTACGGAGTACAGGTGATGGGTGCGGTGGTGGAGGAGAAGACCTCGCGCGTCATCGAGCTCCTGATCTCGAGCCTTCGCCCGTTTCAGCTCTTGGCAGGCAAAGTCATCGGTGTCGGGGCAGTGGGGCTTTTCCAGCTCGCCATTTGGGGTGTGTGCGCGTGGCTCCTGTTCCAACAGCGGGATTTTGTGCTGCGGCTGGTGGGGATCGATGCGGGGCCAACAGGAGGATTCGCGTTCCCGGCCGTTCCCCTGGAAACCGTGGCGATCGTGCTGACCTACTTCCTGTTGGGCTACTTCCTCTATGCGGCGATGTTTGCGGCAGTCGGCGCCATGTCCAACTCGGATGCGGAGGCCAGACAAGCGCAGACGCCGGTGATCATGCTGCTCGTCATCCCCACGGTTTTGATGCTCGGCATTCTGCAGCAGCCGGATGGAGCCATGGCAGTGAGTCTGTCGCTCATCCCGTTCTGTTCGCCGATTGCTATGCCGGTGCGCTGGGCGGCGGCGACCGTGCCAATGGAGGAGTTGGCGCTTTCCATCGGGCTGTTGGTCGCGGCCTTGCTGCTGGTCGTGTGGGTCGCAGCCCGGATCTATCGAGTGGGCATCCTCATGTATGGGAAACGCCCGAATCCCAGGGAACTGTGGCGCTGGATACGCACGAGCTAGCGTAGTCGCGGTTGTGGTGGGAGTGATGCGAAAGACCGATCCGTAGACGGCCCTACGCGTGTGGCGGTGAGGAGTCTATCTTTCCCGCCCGATGGGTTCCCATCCAGAAGTTATCGTCGTGGGCGGCGGCCACGCCGGATCGGAGGCTGCAATGGCGGCAGCTCGACTCGGTGCGCGCACGCTGCTCATAACCTCCAATCTCGACACGATCGGGCAGATGTCGTGCAATCCCGCCATCGGCGGGATCGCCAAGGGTACAGTGGTCCGAGAGGTCGATGCGTTCGGCGGGGTGATGGGTCGAGCGGCCGATCAGGCGACGATCCAGTTCCGTATGCTCAATCGTTCCAAGGGACCTGCCGTGTGGGCGCCGCGCACCCAGTGCGACCGGGGTATGTATCGGCGAGCGGTACGCAGCATTCTAGAGGGGCAGGAAGGGATCGAGTTCCAGCAGGGCATGGTGGGCGGCCTGCTGCTGCGGGGAGACCGGGTGGTGGGTGTCAGGCTCACCGATGGGCGAGAGTTCCACGCGAAGGCCGTCGTGCTCACGGCGGGCACCTTTCTGCGCGGACGAATTCACATTGGGACGACGACCAAGGTTGCCGCGGGTCGGGCCGGAGACCCGGCGGCGGTGGAAATCGCCGAACAGCTCGAAGCCTTGGGGTTGGAGGGGTCGCGATTCAAGACCGGGACTCCTCCCAGGATCGATGGTCGGTCGGTCGACTACTCCCGACTCGAGCGTCAGGACGGTGACGCTGCGGAATTCCGGTTTTCACATTTCGCTCGGCCGCCGCGTCCAGCCCAGCGGCCGTGTTGGATTGCCTGGGCGGGCGAACCGGTCAAGGAAGTCATTCGACGGCATCTTCACGAATCGGCCCTATACGGTGGGGAGATCTCGGGAAGGGGTCCCCGGTACTGTCCGTCGATCGAGGACAAGGTGGTTCGGTTCCCCGGAGCCGAGCGGCACCAGGTG
>JAOTWK010000641.1 GCA_029862935.1 Gemmatimonadota bacterium
CGTCAGTCCACTCACCGGTGCGTCCGCGCCCAATGCCAACCCACCGTTCCATCCAACGTGCACGCCCCACGCAAGCGGCAGCCCTCCCGGCGTGAAGAAGGCGATGCTCAGCACCAGCGACGCGAGTCCGATGTTGACCAAACCCAACAGCGAGACATCGGGGTTCCACAGGTGAGCACAGGCAAACAGGACGGCAAGCCCGAGGCTTGCCCTGAACTTCCCCAGGGCTCGGGCCAGCCGCATGAGGGGAAACCCGCGGAACAGCAGCTCTTCGGCGAGTGCTGCAATGAGCAAGCCAGCCGCGATCGGGAAAGCCACCCTGAGATACGCCGAGAATGGCTCGCCGGTGATCTCGAGCCGTGCACCGCCGGCGAATGCCAGTGCGAGCGCCACGACCACCATCGCCCCACCGACCAGCGTTCCGCCCAACAGGGCCGCTGCGTCCTGCCGCAGCCCACGCCACCCGAGGGTCCCCCACGTCGCCCATCCCTTCCACACGAGCACCCCATTCACGGCGGCACACGCCACCACCACGGGCACGGTCGCCACCACCAAGCCCCACGTCCCCATGAGCCACGAGGTGGGGATTGCGACTGCCAACAGGAAGGTGACCGCCACGACCGCCCCGTAAAACGCGAGCACCGCGGCCACCGCCCCCAAGACACCACGCGCGCTCAAAGGAGCGCGCGTGATTTCATGCCATAGCGCCGGATCACCGCCCCGGCAATGACGAGCTTGACGACATCCAGAAGCAGGAACGGCAACGAGCCCAACGCGATGGCCGTCGACACGTCACCGGTCAGGATCGCCAGTTGGGCGACTCCCCCCACGTGAATGACTGCCAGCCCCGCAAGCATCGCGACCGCGAGCCGTCCCCAGGCTCGGCCGTTCGCCACCACGACGCCCACCACGGCCGCCGCGAGCGGGTAGGCCAACAGATACCCACCGGTCGGCCCGATCAGGCGCGCGAAGCCCGGCACGCCCGTCGGCGCGAACACGGGCAACCCGGCAGCTCCCAGCATGAGATACAGCACCATGCTCGCAGCACCGAGCCGTGGGCCCAGAAGCCCACCCACGATCAGCACCGCTGGGACTTGGAAGGTCACGGGCACCGGCGTCCCTGGGATCGGGACTGCGGCCTGCGCGCCGAGCGCGACCAAGAAGGCCCCGGCCAGCACGGCCAGCGAGCGCCGCATGACGACGCCCGTCGTCGCAGTCAGTTGAGTGGTCCGGATCTCATTCATCAATTTCGCTCCACGCTCAGCGCCACGGCATTGCCTCCGCCCAGACACAACGTCGCCATGCCGGACGCAGCCCCACGATCCTGCATTGCGTACAGGAGTGTCGTGAGGATCCGCGTCCCGCTGGCGCCGATCGGGTGCCCAAGCGCGACAGCGCCACCATTTACGTTGACACGATTCCAATCCCAGCCAAGGCCCCGACCGTCCGCGAGGGCCTGCACCGCAAACGCTTCATTGGCCTCGATGACCTCGTACGAGTCGATGCTCTGATTGGTCTTGGCCATCAGGTTCTCGACCGCTTTGATGGGCGCGAAGAAGAGGTCTTTGGGCGCTCCACCACCCATGGCATACCCCGTCACCTTCGCGACCACATCCAGGCCGTGCGCCTCCGCGAAGGCCTGCGACGTCACGACGACCGCACTCGCGCCGTCGTTGAGGCCCGGAGCATTGCCGGCCGTCACCGTTCCATCCTTCTGAAACACCGGCCGAAGCTTGGCCAGCGCCTCCAACGACGTGTCTTTCCGCGGCCCCTCGTCAGTATCGACGACCGTCACCTGTCCCTTCCGACCGGGAACCTCGACTGACACGATCTCTTCTTTGAATTTCCCGCCTTCGATTGCCCCCACCGCTTTCTGATGGCTCTCGAACGCAAACCGGTCCTGCTCCTCGCGGCTCACACCAGCCTTCTCTGCCGTGTACTCGGCATAGGCGCCCATGACATTGTCGCCGAACGAGCACCACAGCCCATCCAACTGCAGACCGTCCACCAGGTGTTGATTGCCGTACTTGACGCCCGCTCGCATGCCGAACACGTAGAACGGCGCATTGGACATCGACTCCATGCCACCTGCGACGAGACACTGTGCGTCACCCGCCTTGATCGCCTGACTCGCCAGCATGACTGCTTTGAGCCCCGACCCACACACCTTGTTGACGGTCATGGCCGGCACGGTGTCCGGAATGCCGCCGTGGATCGCGGCCTGGCGGGCCGGCGCCTG
>JAOTWK010000643.1 GCA_029862935.1 Gemmatimonadota bacterium
GCTTGAACTCAACCGATCTGCCCTTGTCGGAGTAGGGACCCCGGTTGCCCGGGGCCCCCTCCACAGATCCCAGCGTGCGGGACTACCGCACTGGGCTCCTGCCTCGGGTCATGACCACAAGGCGCTGTTCGGGATAAGGATGGCAAATCTTCGGCACTGGGAGCCACTGCTTAGCGAGCCGGGTCATACGCGACCAACGAAGCCTACCTTTCTGGCTGCGGCGGCCTAGCGCCTGATGCCACAACCGGACCAACGCAAAGCGGAACGCTTTCATCGCTGGGTAGTTCCGGGGTACGCCGTAGAACCGGTAATGGCCGATCAAGATCGATCGCAACCATGGCCCGACCTCACGCAGCGGCGCGTGCCATCTTCGGGCAAGGCTTTGTTTGATCTCGCGCAGCTTCATCTGCATACGTCGGCGGTCTGTCTGGCGAAGCACCACAAACCAGCCTCGCTGGTCCCGACCGCAGATGTGGGTCAGGCCCAGGAAGTTGAAGGTTTCCGGCTTGCCTTCGCCATGTTCCCGTCGACGCTCAGCTGCGAAACGGCCGAACTCCAGCAGGCGGGTCTTCTCGTCTTTCAACTCGAGGTTGAACCGACGCAACCGCTGTTGGAGGTCTTGCATCAACCGCTGCGCATCCGACCGGTGTTGGAAGCCGACCACGAAGTCGTCGGCATATCGCACCACGATCACGTCACCGTGGGCTTGCGTCCGACGCCATTGGTCGATCCACAGATCGAACACGTAGTGGAGATACAGGTTCGCTAACAGTGGGCTGATGCTGCCGCCCTGGGGAGTCCCCTGATCGGGACGGCTGCACACGCCTTCCTCCAGCACGCCCGCGTTGAGCCACTTCTTGACGTGACGCACCACGCGCTGGTCCGCGATCCGGTGCTCGAGAAACTTCACCAGCCAGCCGTGGTCCAGCGTATCAAAGAAACCACGGATGTCCGTGTCGAGCACCCAGTTCACCTTTTTCTTCGTGATCCCCACCGACAACGCGTCCAATGCATCATGTGGACCTCGTCGGGGTCGGAACCCGTAGGAAAACCCTTTGAAGTCGGCTTCGTAGACGGCGCCCAAAACCTCCGCGACCGACCGCTGCACGATCTTGTCCTCCAACGTGGGGACTCCGATCGGCCTGCGGCCTCCGTCAGCTTTAGGCAGGTACACCCGTCTCACCGGCTTCGCTCGGTACGCGCCGCGCCGTAAACGGTCTGACAAGTCACGGAGATTATCCTCCAACTTCAGACCGTACTGCTGCCACGTCTGATCATCGACCCCAGCGCTGGCGTCTCGCTTCAAACCACGATAGGCCACACGCAGACGATCGATCTCATAGACATGGTGCCACAACGCTGTGAACCTTAGCCGCTTATCCCGGCAAGCGGCTTGCCGTATCCGTTCCAATCCTTCCTGCGAGCTGACCCGGCTCTGCGTCCGGAGCCCGGAGGATTGATCCGGATTGCCCTTGGCCAAGCCCCTTCCCTCCACCCACTCCGCAGGCTCGATCACGCCGCCTTTGTTCGCAGGTTTCCTCGGTACTATGGGCCTGTCCGACTTCCCACACTCGTTCATCGTCACCGTGCTCCTTGCGGATTCGTGCCGCGGGCTGCAGTCGCTGAATCCCGCAGCCAAATGTGGGATCTCCCGGTTCCCGTGTGGGGTGTTTCCGTACGTGCTCGGGGTCTCAGACCGCGCGGAGCCCAGTCCACGTCTCGCGTTAGCGACGTGGCCGGTGTTGCCTTCCGACAAGAGGGACGGCGTCGGCGCTCCGAAGTAAAGGGATTTCGCGGCTCCATACCCGGCCCGCATGTGCCCCTGTCAATGCTTCGCCCTTGCTCTTACGAGCAAAGACGCATGACTCAGGGTCAGTGTGGTTCGCTAAACCTTCACTGTATGGCTCTTGCATCCACTACACCTCACCGGTTTTACCGGCGCACCCCTCCCCCCCCTACCGTCCGTCGCGCACAGACGGGACGCGATCGCCAGCTTTTTTTGTATCAAGCGAAAGATCACGTTGGTGATGCGACGTGCGGGACTTGGGCGATTCCGTGGAGCCGTCGGGGCCGTCGTTGTGCGCACGGCACGGGCCGATCGGGCAAGGGTGTCGGGACCGTGACGCCGCTTGAATCACACACGAGACGCACGCATGAGCTTCGAACCAGCCGACCTAGCCAGTGCTCAACTCAGTGCCGACCTGCTCGAGCACCTAATCGATG
>JAOTWK010000642.1 GCA_029862935.1 Gemmatimonadota bacterium
GGGACCTATCCGATCACTCCTGCCTCGCCCTTGCTCCATGTGATGGCGAACCTCAAGGCCTACGGCGTGATCACGTTCCAGGCGGAGGACGAGATCGCCGCTATCTGCGCAGCGATCGGAGCCTCGTACGCCGGCGCCCTGGGAATCACGGCGAGCTCGGGTCCCGGGATCGCACTCAAGACCGAGGCTCTTGGCCTTGCCATCGCCACGGAACTGCCACTCGTGGTCGTCAACAGCCAGCGCGCCGGTCCGTCCACCGGCATGCCGACCAAGGCCGAGCAGGCGGATCTGTTTCAGGCCGTGTACGGGCGCAACGGCGATGCGCCGCTGCCCGTCCTCGCAGCCGCCACGCCGGTCGACGGCTTCGAAGTCGCGATCGAGTCCGTTCGGTTGGCCATCAAGTACATGACGCCGGTGATGCTCCTCATCGACGGCTATCTGGCTAACGCGGCCGAGCCGTGGCTCCTGCCCGACCCGAACCACGTACCGAGATTCCCCACTGAGTTCCGGACGGATCCCGAAGGATTCCACCCGTTCGTGCGTGACCCGGCCACACTCGCGCGGCCGTGGGCGGTGCCGGGAACGCCGGGGCTCGCCCATCGCATCGGGGGGCTCGAACGCGACGCGAATTCCGGACACATCTCGTACGATGCAGACAATCACGCGCGCATGACCGCTTTACGCGCGGAGAAGATCCAACGGATCGCCCAGGACATCCCGCCGCAGAGGGTGCAGGCCGGTGACGACCGGGGAACCGTGGTCGTCGTAGGGTGGGGTTCGACCTACGGCCCGATCCTCCAAGCGGTCAAGCATCTGCGAGAGGAAGGGCGCAGCGTGTCGCACGTGCATCTCAGGTATCTCAATCCGCTGCCGCCCAATCTCGGTGAGCTGTTGGCGCGTTTCGAGCAGGTCTTGGTGCCCGAGATGAACGCGGGCCAGCTCGTGACCATGTTGCGCAGCACCTACCTGATCCCTGCCCAAGGACTCAACAAGTCGACGGGACAGCCGTTTCGCGTGCGCGAGATCGAAGAAGCGGTCCGCAGCAGGATGGGAGGCCAGCCATGATCGATACGAAGCGTCCACTTCCGCAGTTCACACCGAAGGACTTCGCGTCGGACCAAGATGTTCGCTGGTGCCCCGGATGCGGAGACTACGCGATTCTCAAGGGTATCCAACGCGCGCTTGCCGATATCGGACAGTCACCCGACGAGACGGTGTGCGTCTCCGGCATCGGGTGCGCCGCCCGGTTCCCGTACTACCTGTCGACCTATGGCTTTCACACCATTCACGGTCGCGCTCCGACCTTTGGCACGGGGATCAAGCTCGCCAACCCCGACCTCGACGTCTGGATCATCACGGGCGATGGAGACGGCCTCAGCATCGGTGGGAACCACATGCTACACGTGCTGCGGCGCAATGTGGACCTCCAGATCATTCTGTTCAACAACGAGATCTACGGGCTCACCAAAGGTCAGTATTCGCCCACGTCCAAGCGTGGCACCCGATCTCCCTCCACGCCACAGGGCTCGCTCGAGCTTCCAGTGACCCCGGCGGCCTTTGCACTCGGCACGGGTGCTCGCTTCGTCGCCCGGTCGGTCGATACCATGCAGTCGCACCTCGTTGACGTGCTCAAGCGGGCCCACGCTCACCGTGGTGCGTCATTCGTGGAGATCTATCAGAACTGCCTCGTGTTCAACGATGGCGCGCACGCCGCGTTCACCGACAAGACCGTGGCTCCCGACCGGCAACTCCTGGTCGAGCATGGCCAGCCGCTGCTGTTCGGCAAGAACCGCGATCGTGGCCTTCGACTCAAGTGCGGGTCGCTGGAATTCGAGGTCGTGACCCTTGGTGACGACGGCGTGGACGAACATGAGATCTTGGTGCACGACGAGACGAATCGGTCGCTGGCCACGATGCTGGCACATCTTCAGGCCCCCGATTTTCCCGTGGCCCTCGGCGTTCTCTTCTGCGACCCAACCACGAGTTACGAGCGGGCCGTGATCCAGCAAGCGAACGAGGCCGGGATGACCAGCGTCCGAGAGGCTGATCTCGAACAGTTGTTGCGTGGCGGGAGGACCTGGACGGTCTCGTAGGACTCGATTTGTGGCTACGCCACTAGGCAGGCGCACCGGCCTGTGCGATGGCCACGACTCGAGCTTGCCGCCGCGCCGCCCGGCGTTGCGTCAGGTGATAAAGGGCCGGTGTCACCGTCAACACGAACAG
>JAOTWK010000644.1 GCA_029862935.1 Gemmatimonadota bacterium
AACTTGCCACCGGGGCCGGGAAGATCGACGCGGGTGTCGGCGGGAAGCGGGATCGTCCAGCGGGAGACCGTGGGCTGCGGAGTGTTGATGCGGGGGCTGCCGCCGGTCAGCGCGTAAGCCAGTGCGACGACAAGGACGGCGACGAGAGCCCACGGAAGCAACGAACCGATCAGCCCTGTACGACGAGGGCTTGGGCCCGTGGTCGTCCCGCCGGCAGCGATCGCGCTGGTCGATCCGGTCGCGCTCGCGCCCGTTCCGAGGATGTCGGCGTCCGGGTCCGACCGGAATGTCTCGATGGCAACCCGCACCTCCCCCGCGTCGCGCAGACGTCGCCGCGGCTCTTTCTCCAGACAGCGACGGATCAACCGACTCAGGAACGCCGGGGTGTGGGGCGGCAATCCGGCGAAGTTCGGCTCGTGCGCGACGATCTGCGCCAGCACGTCGGTCGTCGTCGCACCGGCGAACGGGCGGCGCCCGGTCAGGCACTCGTAGAGCACGCAGCCAAACGCCCAGATGTCGGTCCGCTTGCACACCAGTTTACCGCGCGCTTGCTCCGGGCTCATGTACGGCACGGTGCCCATGATCGTGCCGGCCAGCGTTTCGGTCACGGTCACGGCATCGTGACTTACGCCGTCGATCGATTCGGCTGCCGGCGCGCGTGCCAGACCGAAATCCAGCACCTTGAGAGCCCCGTCGGGACGGATCTTGATGTTGGCCGGCTTCAGATCGCGGTGAATGATGCCGCGGTCGTGAGCTGCTTCAAGCGCCTCTGCGATCTGCGTCGCGATCTCCAGCGTGTCGCCAAGCGGTAAGGCGCCGCGGGTTAGTCGCTCGGCGAGTGTCTCACCATCGACGAACTCCATGGCGATGAAGTGCACGCCGGCTTCGTGTAGCCCGTAAACCGCCGCGATGTTGGGGTGGTTCAGCGCGGCGAGCAACCGGGCCTCTCGCTCGAAGCGGCCCGGCCGATCGGGGTCCGCCACGACGTCGTCAGGCAAGATCTTGATCGCCACATCGCGGTTCAGCGTGGTGTCGACCGCCTTCCAGACCACACCCATCCCGCCCTCGCCGACTTTCTCGATCAGGCGATAGTGCAGCAGCGTCTGTCCGGGTCCGATGGCCAACGACGTTCCTCCCGCGCCGCAGTATTCTATGGCACTCCCTGTAAGCGGAATGTGAGCCGGCCGATTCGGGGACAGTAACCCCGCCGGACCTCTTTGAGATGCCCTCCGTGCGCTCCCTGGCCGGCCAACGTGGCCGCCGTGAAATCCGGGCCCCATATTTGAAGGGTCATGAGACGATTCCTCACGGTGCTGGCTTTCGGACTTGCTGTCGGCGGGGCGCCGCTTCAGGCGGGTGCCCCGAGCCCAGCGAACGAGCCGCAAAACATCACAGCACAACACGTCGAAGTGCGGCGGATCGTGTGGCCGATCTACATCAGCCCGGCCGATTCGACGAGCGCGAGTTCGATCTGTGCGGATCTGGATCCCGCCGACATCATTATCGAGGAGGATGGACAAGCCGTGACGGTGACCCGGCTCGAACAGCGGCCGCTGCCCGTCGTACACGCACTGTTGCTCGACACGAGTAACAGTATGCGAAGGCGAGATCGATTGGCGATGGTCCAGCAGGCGGCTATCCGTTACGTCGAAGGACTACCGCGTGATGAGGAAGCGCTTGTGGCGACCTTCGACGATAGCCTGCTTCTGGTCTCTCCACCGACGAAGGACCGAAGCGATCTGGTCGAGGCAATCTCCGGCATCAGGCAGGGTAACCTCACTTCACTTTGGGACTCGGTGACTGAGCTTGTTGGTTATCTCGACTCGGTTCCCGGGCAGAAGGTACTGGTACTGCTCAGCGACGGCTCCGACTCCAGCAGTCTGATGGCCCACGACGAGCAGGCGATCTTCGATCTTGCTGCCAACCGGTCCGATCTCTCTGTCTTCCCGGTGGGACTCGACATGGCGGCCGAGCACGGGCCTTCGGCAGCCAAGGTCCAGGGTCTGATGCGAAAGCTGGCCACCGCAACCGGCGGCGTGTACCAAAAGACGCGCGGCGTCGCGAAGCTCGAGCAAGTCTTCGAGCGCATTCGGCAGCACCTGAGTCGCCGACTCTACGCCGTCTACGTGCCGACCCCGCGAGGGACACGGGATCTGCGCAAGATCAGCGTCCGAGCGCGTCCCGGTCTGTCGTGCCGCGTCGTCTCGGGTGGGCCCCCAC
>JAOTWK010000645.1 GCA_029862935.1 Gemmatimonadota bacterium
CGCAGATCGCTACTCGGACGAGCACGCCCGTCTACTCGAGCTACTGGAAGACCCATTCAGCATCGCGCTGGCCAACACCTTGGTGCACCGGGAGGTGCTGCAGCTGCGTGACCGCTTGGCTGACGACAACCTGTACCTCAATAGGGAGTTACTCCGCATCTCGGGCGACGAGATCGTGGGCGCCGACTTCGGCCTGCGGGAGGTGTTGTATCAGGTTCGCCAGGTAGCGCCGACTGAAAGCCCCGTACTCCTTACAGGTGAGACGGGCGTCGGCAAAGATGTGATCGCCAACGCCGTACACCTCGGCTCTCCGCGTCGCGACGGACCGTTCATTCCCGTCAATTGTGGAGCAATCCCTGACTCCCTGATCGACAGCGAGTTGTTTGGTCACGAGAAGGGAGCGTTCACCGGAGCGCTAGCCCAGAAACGGGGGCGTTTCGAGCGTGCCAACGCTGGAACCATCATGCTTGACGAGATAGGAGAGATGCCACTCGAGGCGCAGGTGCGGCTGCTACGTGTGCTTCAGCATCGAGAGATCGAACGCGTAGGTGGCGCCGACCGCATACCTGTGGACATCCGCATAATTGCCGCAACTAACCAAGACCTGGCTGCTCTGGTGCGATCGGGTCGTTTCCGCGAGGACCTATACTTCCGGATCAATGTGTTTCCAATCGCAGTCCCTCCGTTGCGAGACCGGCGTAGTGATATCCCCGCTCTGGTGCAGCATTTCATCGAACGCAAGGCGAAGGAGCTCAAGCTTGGAGATAGTCCGCGCTTGGCACCCGGGGCGATCGATGATTTGACGGCCTACAACTGGCCGGGCAACGTGCGTGAGCTGGAGAACGTCGTTGAGCGTGCCATGATCCTGCACCGCGGCAAGCCACTCGGGTTCGATGACCTCCACACTTCGTTCTCGGGTCAGACCCCAGATGTTTCCTCAACGATAGATGACGAAACGCTTGAACTTGACGCCGTAGTCGCAAGACATATTCGGCGAGTGTTGGGAATGACTGGAGGCAAGATCCACGGTGCAGGAGGGGCCGGTGAGCTTCTCGGGATCAACCCCAACACACTGCGTTACAAGATGCGTAAGCTCGGCATCCCGTTCCGGAAACAGCAGTCGGCGAAGTAGAAGTGCCCTGAAATACCACCGCAAATCGACCGGTGCACTCTCGCGAGCACACTGACCGAGAATCAGTAGGTCGCGACGGATACAGGACGAGCGGTGGATGGGGAATCCACTGAACCGGCCATGCGCACAATCCGACTGTTCCCCCAGCGTTCGACAGCTTCATTTGCATGTTAGGCAGCCACCGGCGTTTATGTGCCGCCTGCTCATCTCAACCCTACGCAACTCGGCGATACGCGTCGGTCACAAGTACGACCTTCCCAGTGTGGCCCCCTCGTTCAAGTCGCTCATGGGCACCGGACGCATCGGCCAGCGGGAAGCGTTCGGAAACAATCGGTTGGATCGACCCTGAAGCAGCTAGGTCGATCAGTGCGGAGAGCGTCGAACGGTACCAATCTGGATCAGCCAACGCGTGAGTGCCGACGTCTGGAGTCACCGGTACCGAACGACCACCTGGAAGGTAGCGCAACAAGAAGGCAGTCAAGGGACTGGTGAAACCGACACTCAGACCCTTGTCTCTCGTCGCGGCCGCGCCCAGCCAAACCAGCCTCCCGCCACGTCGGAGCGTGCGGTAAGAGCGCATCAGCTGTCTCGCGCCCCCGACCGTGTCGACCACGACATCGACCCCGTCGCCGGTCAGTTCAGCGATTCGCGCCACGAAGTCTTCGGATCGATAGTCGATCGGCTCCGCGCCAAGTCGGGACACTACGAACAGATTGTGCTGAGATGCCGTCCCGTACATCTCGAGTTCGGCGACTCGACCGAGTTCCAAAACCGCCGAACCAACTCCGCCAGCCGCCCCATGCACGAGGAGCTTTTCTCCTGGCTGCACACGTCCGTACTCATGTAGATGGAGATGCGCAGTCAGGTAGTTCGCAACGAGGCAGACCGCTACGGCTGCATCCAGGTCTTCGGGCACTGGTACGAGTTCGCCTTCCGGTAGGCAGATGGACTCCGTATAGCCGCCGCCAAAACCCAGGGCCCAGGTGGCCGCAGCGACTTTTTGACCGACCGTTAGTGTCGAGACGTCCGGGCCGAGTTTGTCGACCCTGCCCACCACATCTTCACCGAGAGCGAAAGGCAGGGGAGG
>JAOTWK010000094.1 GCA_029862935.1 Gemmatimonadota bacterium
GCCGTCACCGGCACGACGTCGATGTGCCCCATGAGCACCACGGGCCCGAGCGACGCATCCTCTCCACCCCAGGTGTACAGCAGGCTCGCGCCGGCCACGGTCTCGCGCGTGAGCGTGCCATGGACGAGCGGGAACGTGCGTTCCAGGTACTGATGCAGGTCGAGAAACGCGACCGTGTCGATCGGCGCGCCCGACGCGTACGAGACGGTCGGAAACCGGATGGCGCCGGCCAGGCGCTCAGCGGCGGCAGCCTCATCGAAGCTGATGCCGGGGACGCCACCGGCCGCCGCGGCCGCAGGTTCGGGAACCTGCAGCGTCCGCACGACGAGAACGGCGGCCAGCGCCAGGGCAACGAAGCCGAGTGCCAGCAGGGCTTTCTTCACGAGTACCTCGCAAGGGACTGTGGAGCGCAATATGCGCCAGGACAACACTCGCGTCGAGCGACACCGCTCCAAGCCCGGGTGTGTGCGCGTTTACGGCGCGCTGAGCAACGCGCACTTTGAGTTGCACCGATCGGGACGGCGGGATTTGACGCGGTGGGACGCGACGGGCGGCAGGGTGGTAGGAGAGTAGGGTGTGCGCGTAGCAGCTTACCAGCCTGCGCACCTACCGTCGTCCTCAGCTCGGGACGGCGACGTCGAAAGCATTAGATTCTCGGCCATGTTCGAGATGGCTCCGATCGAGTGGCTCCAAGGTTTCACGTCGCCGGCCTTCAGTTGGCTGATGAGGGCCGTCTCGAGCCTTGGATACACACCTGCGTACGCGCTTCTCATGCTGGTCTTGGGGTTTGGCATCAAGCTTCGCCCAGCGATGGGTGTACTTCTGGCACTCCTCCTGAACGGCATCGTGACGTTTGGGCTCAAGGACTCGATTGCTTTCCCTCGGCCAGAACACGTACAGCAATTGCGCGACGCGTCCCCCGACTCGGCAGAGGTGTTCGACGCTGAGGGGTTCTGGAGTCTCCCCAGCGCACAGACCATGGAAGCCGTCCGTGCCACGCCTGACATCAGTTTCGGGTTCCCAAGTGGTCACGTCAGCGCCGCCATGGCGTTCTGCCTTGCGGTAGCGATTTTCTTCCGGTGGCGCGCCTTTGTCGTCATTGCGGCCATCTGGCCGCTCGTCATGAGCCTCTCACGCATGTATTTGGGCCGTCACTTCGTCGCTGATGTCGTCGCAGGACTGGCAGTCGGGGCCGTGTCGACGCTGGCGGCGGTCGCGGTACTCCGTTGGGTCGATGGCGTTGACGCGCCGTCAGAGGCGAAGCGACGGGTGTCGATATTCGGTGGAGCGCTGCTGGCCCTTGCCGTCGCGGGTGCCCTTGTTCCGGCTCTCGATGCGGAGACCGTGGGTGGTCTCGTGGGGTTCGGCATTCTCTATGCAGCCCTGACACTGACCGGTTATCCGGTAGAAGCAGTTGGGATCCGACCCCGGGTCGGTCGGTTCCTCACGGCGGCACTCATATACGTTACGCTCCAGCAAGCGAGTGGCTGGCTGCTCGAAGCACTGACGTGGGAGGATTATCCGATTCCAGAGCTCGTTCGAGCTGCACTAGTTGTCGGGGGAACCTTTCTGGGCGCAGTGGCCGTCGCCAGTCGATGGCAGTGGTACCTTCGACCCGCGACCCGCTCAGGATGGCAGGAGGGTAGGATGGTAAGAGGGTAGAACTACCGTCCTACCGTCTTACCAGCGTACCATCGTTCGCGAATTCGCACCCTTTTCGCACACCACGGAAGACGGTAAGGAGTAGGACGGTAAGAAGGTATGGTTACCAGCCTACCTTCCTACGCACCTACCGTCCTTCGCAGCGCCGCGTGACGCTCGGGGCTACACGACACCAGGTGGCGTGGCGGGGTGACAGACGCTTCCCCGCTGCCGATCATCGTTCACGACACCCGTCCTGCCGGGCCGGCAAACCGGGTGACGGTGCTGAGACAGTTCGATAAGGGCGTTGTTGCGGGCCAGCGGTAAGGCTGAAGGATAGATTGCAATGTTGGCCAGCCGAGCCACGCCCGCCTCCGTGACGAGCCAAGTGACCTTCACGTAGGACGTTGGCAAAGCACGTGGCATGAGACTTCACGCCACAGAAAGAAGGGTACGCCAATTCGCAGGAGCCATTATGTCGTCGGTCTCGTATTCCTGACCTTTTTTGTCATCTCATTTCTCACGAACATCGTTGGCCCTCTCGTCCCCGAGATCATCGATGATTTCAATTTGAGCCTCACACTCGTGGCCGTACTTCCGTTTGCGTTCTTCATTGCATACGGTGTCATGTCGATTCCGGCGGGACTGCTGATTGAGAAATTTCAGGAAAAACCGGTCATGGTCGCCGCCTTCGCCATCGCGTTTGTGGGCTCCACACTGCTGGCGTTGTTTCCGAACTACCTGACCGCTATTGGCTCCCTGTTTCTGATAGGGTCGGGAATGGCTATGCTGCAGGTTGCGATCAACCCGCTGCTTCGGGAGGCTGGTGGCGAAGAGCACTTCGCGTTCAATGCCACGGTGGCCCAATTGATCTTCGGCGCCGCGTCCTTCCTCAGTCCCCTCGTCTATTCCTATCTGGTGCTTCGGCTCGAGCAACGGTCTGCTGACTCCAGCCTGCTGATCACGACCTTATCACAAGTCGTGCCTACCGAGATCCCCTGGATATCCCTTTATTGGCTCTTTGCCGTGATTGCCCTGCTCATGGTTGGCATCGTGTCAATCTCGAGAATCCCGGAGGTCGAACGAACAGCTGAGGAGCAGGTCGGCGCGTTCACCACGCACCTGGGGTTACTGAAGCGTCCGACCGTCATACTGTTTTTCCTGGGGATCTTCACCTATGTCGGGCTCGAGCAGGGTGTCGCCAACTGGATATCCGAATTCCTCAACACCTATCATGGCTATGATCCACAGACCACGGGTGCCAAGACGGTGGCCTGGTTCTGGGGCCTCATGACCATCGGCGGAATCGCGGGTGTCGTGCTGTTGAAATTGCTCGATAGCAGGATCGTGCTGGTGCTCTTCAGCAGTGGTGCCATCATCAGCTTCACCGCGGCCCTGTTTCTGTCCGGGTCCGTGGCGCAGATTGCGTTTCCTTTGGTTGGCTTCTTCTCTGCGGTCATGTATCCAGTGATATTTTCCCTGGCGCTCAATTCCGTTGCGGAGCACCATGGCAGTTTTTCAGGGATTCTGGTGACCGCCATCATCGGGGGCGCCGTTGTGCCGCTGATTGTGGGTGGACTCGGCGATCTCTTTGGATTGCGCAACGGCATGCTGGTCCTCTACCTGACGATGGGTTACATCGTCAGTATCGGTTTCTGGGCGAAGCCGCTGATCAAGAACGTCACGATCACATTGCGGAAAGAGGAAGCTGGGTGAGTGAGAACCCGGGAACAGGTCGCTTGGTGATTGGAGGGCAATGGCAAGAAAGAACATCATTGGAGTTGATCTAGGAGGGACCAACGCTCGCGCTGGAATGGTGCGTCATCAGCAACTCGGCGACGTGTCATCAATCCAGATCAATCCACAGGGGTCGGTGGAAGATGTCCTGGAACATCTCTGTGGGCTCATCGATCGGACGAAACCTGAGGATGCTGATGGCCTTGGCATCGGTGTTCCCGGTGTGGTCGATCTGGATAAGGGTATCGCCTACGACGTCCTGAACATTCCATCTTGGAAAGAAGTACCCCTCAAGGCGATACTCGAGGAGCGGTACGGGATTCCCGTTCTGGTCAACAATGACGCGAACTGCTTTGCGCTGGGGGAGAAGCACTTTGGGAAAGGTGTCGGATATCGATCCGTCATTGGACTCATTGTGGGGACGGGTTTCGCCGGCGGAATCATCGTCGATGGCAAGTTGTATCCAGGGAGGAACTGCGGAGCGGGGGAGTTCGGCATGATTCGGTATTTGGAGAGCATCTATGAGCACTATTCTTCCGGACAATTCTTCGCTCGTCGCGTTGGGCAAACAGGTGCAGAGGTGTTTCAGCGGGCAGTAGAAGGCGACCGGGAGGCGACGGCACTCTTGGCAGAGTTCGGTCGTCATGTGGGCGAAGGGATCAAGACGATTCTCTATGCGTACGATCCGGAGATCATCATCTTGGGTGGATCCGTGCGGAAGGCGTTTCGGTTCTTTCGGGAAGCGATGTGGGAGTCGATAGGCTCCTTTGCCTATTCGAATTCTCTGACGTCATTGAAGATCGAAGTCTCTGAACTCGAGCACGTCGCGATACTGGGTGCAGCGGCGCTGCATCATGATGCTGGTTTGGATTCGTTGGCTGCAATGGTGGTTTAGGAAAAAATGCGGCGCGCAAACTCTTCCGCACTTCACGCTTCATTCGGGATCGCTTCGGATTGCTGGGAGAACGTGCCGCGGCGAGGCACACAGGGCCACGTGCACCCTCGACAGGTCTAGTGCATCCAGCCTCATACGCGCACTTTAGATGCCGACCGTCGAGCAACAACAAGAGGGGATTCCACGTGCACTTCCGGCTCTTCCACGAAGTCGTCGCCGATTTTGCCGACCGGCGGCAGCCCCGATGCCGCCGTCTCCGTCCCGTCGTCAGCCGCACCTATCTTCGGACCACGCTGCGTTTCCTGCCATGGATCCTCCTCGCGACCACCCTGGGCGCGATGCCGGCAACGGCCCAGGTCGCCGATGCTCCCGCGCCGCCGTCTGACTGGGCCAGCTTCACCCGCACCTTCGACTCCTACGTGGCCCGGGACAGTATCATCGGGGCCAGCGTGCTCGTCGTGCGCGACGGGCACGTGTCCGACCGCGACGACCACGGTTGGGGGGACCGCGCGCTCGGCCAGCCGGCCGGTCCGGCCACTATCTACCACTGGGGGTCGATCACCAAGACGCTCACCGCCGTCGCCGTCATGCAACTCCGCGACCGCGGCCGGCTCACCCTTGACGACCGCGTCACCGACTACATCTCCGAACTCAGGCAGGTGCACAACCCTTACGGCTCGATGGATGACGTGACCGTGCGGATGCTGCTCTCCCACTCCGCGGGCTTCCAGAACCCCACGTGGCCTTACGACCGTGGCGAGCCGTGGGAACCGTTCGAGCCCACGACCTGGGAGCAACTCGTTGCGATGATGCCGTACCAGCGGCTCCACTTCCCGCCCGGGTCCCGCTACGGCTACAGCAATCCCGCGTTCATCTACCTGGCGCGGATCATCGAGCAACTCACCGGCGACGCGTGGCAGACGTACGTCTACAAGAACCTGCTCATCCCGCTGGGCATGACGCGGAGCTACTTCGGTACGACGCCCTACCACTTGGCGCGGGTTCGGTCCAACAACTACACGGTGACTGTGGACGACGCGGGTCGGGAGGCCGTGCTTGCCAACGGCCGCGACTTCGACCCAGGGATCACCATTCCGAACGGTGGCTGGAACGCGCCCCTGGGTGACCTCGTGCGATGGATTGCGTTCCTCACACACGCCACGGGTGGCGACGGCGCGACCGCGAGTCGCTTCGACACGGTGCTCCGGCGCGCATCACTCAAGGAGATGTGGGAGGCCCGCTACCTGGCCAGCGACCCAGTCGCGGCCACCAACCCCGACGCGCCCGCCGACTCGATGGGCCTGTCGTTCTTCGTCCTCTGGCGTCACAATACGCGCTTCGTGGGTCACACCGGAAGCCAGGCCGGTTTCCGCGCCTTCCTTTATATCGATCCCGCGAGCCGGGCCGCGGTGCTCGCCGCGTTCAACACTCGAAACGACGCCCGACCCGAAGAGTCGGCACTGGGGTTCAGCGCCCTCAGAGATGAAGCGCTGCGGTTGATCGCGCGGTAGATTTTGTGCGGACAGCCGATCCTGTATACCTCTCTCGATGTGAGAGTCCTTCGGTTGCTGTTGACGGCTGGAGAGGCAGGACGGTGAGGACAGCAGGACGGTCAGGACATCAGGACGGTCCAAGACGGTTAAGACGGTTGAAGGCGATGGTCGCCGCCAACAGGCGGCGATGATGGCGATGAAGGGGCGATAAGAAGGCGATGTAGTCAGACGACTGTGACGCCTGACGACTGAGACGACTATCGCCGTCGCGAAGGCGATGGTCGCCGATAGCTGAAGGCTGATGGCTGACGGCTGCCTCGCACACCACAGATTTGTGATTATGGCGCGGACGCGTTCCGAGTTGAGCCTGCTTGTTGATCGTTGACACCCCGCCGCTGGGTGAGGAAGCCTTGTCGCCCTCGAACTAGCGGCCGGCTTCCACGGACCCAATACTACATCAGCCCTCACAGCTACCGTAGGCTCTCGAACGGGAGCACGGACATGAACCCTGACGATTCGACCGATGGCCCGCCGGTGAATCCGGGCGCCCCACCCGGCTCCGCTCCCTCCGCATCGAGCGGCGATCCTCCCGGCACCATCGGTCCCTATCGAATCCTCCGCGTACTCGGCGAAGGTGGGATGGGTGTGGTGTACGAGGCCGAGCAGCGGGTTGCGTTGAAGCGTCGCGTTGCGCTCAAGGTGATGAAACCGGGGTTGGACTCGAAGGAAGTGCTGGCGCGGTTCGAGGCCGAGCGGCAGGCGCTCGCCGTGATGCAGCATCCCGGTATCGCCAAGGTCTTGGATGCGGGAGCGACCGAGGAAGGGCGTCCCTACTTCGTGATGGAACTGGTCGACGGGGAGTCGCTCAAGAACTACGCGGACGGCAAGAAGCTCTCCGTCGAGGATCGCGTCAAGCTGTTCATTGAAGTCTGCCAAGCGGTCCAGCACGCGCACTTGAAGGGGGTGATTCATCGCGACCTGAAACCGTCCAATGTGTTGGTGACGGAACGGGATGACGCGCCGAGCCCGAAGGTGATCGACTTCGGCGTCGCAAAGGCCACCGGACAACGCTTGACGGAGACGACATTGGTCACGGGATTCGGCCAGGCACTGGGCACGCCCGCGTACATGAGTCCCGAGCAGGCGGACGCGTCCGGGCTGGACGTGGACACACGAACCGACGTGTACAGCTTGGGTGTCACGCTCTACGAGTTGCTCGTGGGGCGTCTGCCGGAGGATCCGAATGAGCTGGGATTTGCGGGCTTCATGACGAAGCTCCTGATGCGGGACATGGACCCGCTGACGCCCAGCACGCGGTACGACACACTCGAGGGAGACACCCAGCAGGCCATCGCCAAATTCCGGCGCACCGATCCCAAGGGTCTCCACCACGAGGTCAGAGGTGATCTCGACTGGATCGCGATGAAGGCGATCGAGAAGGACCGCGAGCGGCGCTACCCGACGGCGAACGATCTGGCGTTGGACCTGGAGCGGTACCTGCGGGACGAGCCCGTCCTTGCGCGGCCGCCGAGCGCCCGTTACCGGACCGCCAAGTTCGTGCGCCGCCATAGGGTCGGGGTGCTGATGACGGCGGCCGTGGCGGTGCTCGTCGCGGCGTCCACTGTAGCGGTCTTCGTGCAGGCGGCGCGGGCGAAACAATCACTTGCACGCGCAGAGGCCGCTGAGTCGTTCTTGCAGGAGACGATCTGGGTTTCGGATCCGTTCGAGGGGAAGGGCCCGGATGTGACGGTCGTCGAGGCCCTCGATGCGGCTTCCGCGAAGATCGCCGATGAATTGCAGGGGCAGCCGGAGGTCGAGTCTTCCGTGAAGAACACCTTCGGAGTGGCCTACTTCAAGCTCAATCAGTACGAGAAGGCCAGGCCGTTGCTCGAATCCGCGCTCGAAATCCGACAGCGGATTCACGCCGGGCAACACCCCGACGTGGCCGAGAGCTTGGATTATCTGGCGGATCTGGAACGTGCCGAAGGGCACTCTGCGCTGGCCGACTCGCTGTACCGCGCCGCGCTGGCAATGCGCAGGAGCACGCTCGGTGATCGTCACCCCGATGTGGCCGTCTCCCTGATGGGAGTGGGACTCGTGCACAAGGATGCCGGCGAGTTCGAGGAGGCCGAAGAAGCGTTCCGGGAGGCCCTCGCGATACGCGAACGAGCGCCGGCGGACACCGGCCAGCTCGCCGAGGTGTGGGATGCCTTGGGCACGCTGTACTGGGTGCAAGACAGGTACGAGGAAGCTGAGCCTCTGCTCCGACAGGCCCTCGCCGCGAGAAGATCATTCCATGGTTCGGAGAGTGGATTGGTCGCGTCCAGCATGAACAACCTCGCAGCTCTGCTCGATGATGTGGGCCAGTATGACGAAGCCGAGTCTCTCTACCGGGAGGCCCGGGCGCTGCTCCAAGAGCGGGCACCTGGATCGACACAGCTGGCCAAGATCACGGCGAATCTCGCGTTCTTGCTCGATGTCAGGAGAGCTCAGTACGACGAGGCGGAAACGTTATACCGCGAGGCCTTGGAGATGCACGAATTGTTGTTCGGCCACGACAACGTGAATGTCGCCCTAGACCGCTACCTTCTTGCCGGGCTGCTCTGCGAGGTGCGAGGAGAGCCCGCGCAAGGCGCGACGCTCCTGGAGGAGGCGATCCCGGTGTTCGAGCGACAGGAACAGCATTATTACGGGGCGGTCACGCGGTCGATGCTGGGTGTATGCCTGACGCGACTCGGGCGATACGCCGAAGCACAATCAGAGCTGCAACAGGCGTTGCGCATGCTCGAGGTGGATCCGGAGCCGGACGATGCAAGGACGAAGCAGACCCGTGAGCGCCTCGTGAAACTCTACGAGGCGTGGGGCCGGCCGGATCGAGCCGCTTTGTATCGGGAGAATCCCGCGCCACCGGAGTGAAGTGCCGAGGCGTTCTCGCTCGGACTAGGTATCGCGCAGCGCGTCGGACGCAGCTTGCGCAAATTCGCTCACCGACGGGTATCGCTCGGCCGGCGATTTTCTGAGGGCACGACGCAGCGCAGCGTCCAACGCCTGTGGCGCGTCGATTGCTGCGGCGCGGAGCGACGGTACGGGATCGACCGCGTGCTTGACCATCACTTCCCGCGCGGTGCGAGCCGAGAACGGCGGCCGTCCGGTCAGCATCTCGTAGAGCACGCAGCCCAGGCTATACAGGTCCGCCCGCCCATCGATCTTGGGGTCCACTGCCGCTTGCTCCGGGCTCATGTAGAGTGGTGTGCCGACGGAGAACCCGGTGGAGGTGAGCGCGGTGCCGCCCGCGGAGGAGATGGCTTTGGCGATCCCGAAGTCGGCGACGAGCGCGTGGCCCCGCGAGAGGAGAATGTTCTCCGGCTTGATGTCGCGGTGGACGACGCCGACGTCATGCGCATAGTCCAATGCCTCCGCGAGCTCGCGAGTGATCCGGAGCGCATCTTCGATGGGCAGTTGCAGCTCGCGGCCCAGGCGCGCGCGCAGTGATTCCCCCTCGACGTATGGCATGACGTAGTACAAGAACCCGTCAGCGTCACCGGAATCGTAGAGGGCCAGGATGTGAGGGTGGGTGAGCTGTGCGGCGATCTGGATTTCACGCAGAAACCGCCGCGCACCGAGTGTCGCGGCCAACTTCGGCAGCATCACCTTGACGGCCACCTGCCGGTCGTGTTTCAAATCCTGTGCGAGGTAGACGGTGGCCATCCCCCCGCGCCCCACCTCTCTCTGAATGAAGTAGTGGTCACGCAAAGCCGTGCGCAGGCGCCGCTCGTCGAGCGGTTCGACGGCGATCGCGCGCGTGGGAGTGGGCTCACCGCACGTCGGACAGAACGCGGCATCGTCAGGAACCGGTGTGTCGCACGAGGTACAAACGCGGCTGGTGTCCATGCGTTGCCTCCCAACCTCACGCCAAAGTGCGGCGTGCACCAGCGGGCGTCAACGTGAGCCGCGATGCCAGCGCGCGAAACAGCGCTCCGCAAAGCCGCGGGCGACCTGAAACCGAAGGCACGTCTCCTCTCGCGTGCGAGGTCACGACGTGTATCTTGGAGGTTACAAGCTCGTTCAGAGCACTGCCTCTCGATAGTACTCGGGGCGGTCCCTCCTCCGTCGTTGTCGCCCCGTTTCAATA
>JAOTWK010000646.1 GCA_029862935.1 Gemmatimonadota bacterium
GGCCGGGCTGATATCAACGGTCGATCCCTCCTTGGCGCTGCCGCCTAACAAGGGTGAATGCTGAACCTACCACGTCACCTGAATACGTAACATCGACCTACTGTGAGGATCAGGGTCACGTGCAAGTGGACGAGCATCCAGACACCCGTCGATGGCACTCTGCGGCCCTATTGCAGAGCGCTCAGCACGGTCAGCGTTGATCCGTTATGCAAACAACAGGATGCTAGCGTGTGCAGCTGGCGTGCGCGCTTGTGTTTTGAAGGAAGCCGTTGAATTGTGTGAAAGCGGGCACATCGCCCGCAGCTGACACGGAACCCGTTAGGCGTCCCTCCCAAAGCAGAACTATCCGCGACCTTGCGAAGTACATATGCCGTATGTACATTGGAGTATGGCTGACCTCCGGTTCGAGTGGGATCCACAGAAGAATCGCACCAACCAACGGAAGCACGCGGTCAGCTTCGTAGAGGCCGAGACGGTCTTTGCCGATGAGCGTGCGGTGTTGCTCGATGATCCGATCACTCCGCCAGCGAAGATCGCTTCCTCTTGTTGGGGTTCAGTGCGGGCCTCCGGACGCTGGTGGTGTGTCATTGCTACCGCGAGACCGAAGAGACGATCCGCATCATCTCGGCCCGGAAGGCAACTCGATCAGAGCGCCGCGAGTACGCGCAGAGATGGGAACCATGAGACGCGAATGTGATTTCTCAAAAGGGCGACGGAATCCCTACGCCAAGCGCTTGAAGAAGTCGGTCACCATCCGGCTTGATGAACCGACGATTGAGTATTTCAAGGAGCTCGCCGCGGATACGGGCATTCCCTACCAGACGTTGATCAACCTGTACTTGCGCGATTGTGCCTCGAGTGGACGACGACTCTCACTTGACTGGAAGCCTCGCAAGTCCAAGGGGGCTGCCTAACCACCGCGTGCAGTGGCCGGGCCTTGCTGGTTTCAAAGGAAGTCGTTGATTGGTGCCCAGGTGGGCAAGCTGGCCTGCCACTGACGCGGAATTCGTTAGGCCGCTGTGAAGAAGGTACTCCCAATGCGACCATCGAGGTCGTTCAGTTTAGCTGCTTGCACACTACTCGGAGTGAGCTGCGCGCAGCCCGCATACGAGTTCTTTATTTCCGAACCACTCCCGAACGATCAGAGCTATGTCTGGGGGGTGCGGGCTTGGCATGCCGATGAGCTGTGGGTACCAGTCGGAGACTCGCTAGATCTCGCCCTCCTCCGGGACCGTTGCGGGGTGCCGGTCGGCCACGGCCTCAAGGGCTGCTATTCGGAGGAAGACTCGACCGTCCGTCCGCGATGGCACGTCGCTGACCAGCGCATTGCGACGATTCATGCTTTGCCCCGTGGAAGCTGGCTATTCGGTCCGGCTTCGGCGGGTGCGCGAGTCCACGGCAAGTCCCCTGGCGTGACGGTCGTGACGGTGGGGCTGCCGCAGGGAACGATTACAGACACGATCCTAGTTCTGCCCGGGTTTGACCTGCTTCGGATTGAGCCGCGGGAGTCGACCTATGTGGCCGGGGATACGATCTGGTTCCGTGTGATGGGCCTGGACAATGCGGGTCGCGTCGTCGCGGCGCTCCCTTGGCCACTGTGGGGCCGCCAGGTCGGCCCTCCCGCGGACGGGGGGGCCGTGCCAATCATATTTGAGAATGTAACGCACCCGAGCCTGCCCACACCGACGATTGATGTTTGGATCGGCTCCAAAGTCGACACCCTGCGCTTCCGTATCCTGGCTCGTCCGCGGGCTCCGGCGTAACACAGCAGCCTAACCACCGCGTGCAGTGGCCGGGGCTTGCTGGTTCTCAAGGAAGTTTTTGATTAGTGAGCAGGCGGGCGAGACGGCTCGCCACTGACGCGGGATTCGTTAGCCAGCAACAGACCGATATGATGCCACAAACCCCCGGATGAACCCCTACCTGTTGGTCGGCGCGATAATCGCCGCAGCTGCCGGCATTCTCCATTCGTGGCTCGGCGAGCGCTTCATCTTGAGGCGCTTGTTCCGGCGCCAAGATCTGCCACACCTTTTCGGCAGTGACGTCTTCACAAAGCGAACGCTCCGAATGGGGTGGCACCTGACGAGCATCGCGTGGTGGGGATTCGCAGGCATGATCCTGCTGTTCGCTCTCCAGCCTCGCTTAGAGCTGAGCGCCTGGGACGCCGTGGCGATCATTCGGTGGACGTTCCTGGTCAGCGCCGTCTATGCATTCGT
>JAOTWK010000647.1 GCA_029862935.1 Gemmatimonadota bacterium
CGGTTTGGGTGGCTGATCCGCGATCTCCATGTGTGGGCGGCGAGCCTGATCATCATCGCGGTTTTGGCGCACATGGGGCGGGTCTTTTTCGAAGCTGCCTATAAGCCCCCGCGCGAAACCAATTGGACCATGGGCCTCATTCTGCTGGGTCTGGTACTCCTTTTCGGTGCCACGGGGTACCTGCTGCCATGGGACCAGTGGGCGTATTGGACGGTGACAGAAGTGCTCGATGCGGTCGCTGCGGTCCCCTTGGTCGGCGCGCCCTTGGCGGACGCCGTCAAGGGTGACGTCATTGCGTCGGGGGCAACCCTTAGTCGGTTCTTCGCCATCCACGTGATCGTGCTGCCGTGGGCGACGGGGGCCGTTGTGGCCTATCACTTTACGCTCGTGCGGCGGCGCAAGCTCGCTCCGCCGGTGGACCAGCCCGAGGAGCAACGCCACTGGCGCGTGAGTGTGGCGGTGGGGCCGAACGACGCTGCCGAGCCAGAGCCAGCCGAGGGCATCCCCTTCTATCCCAATCACTTGCTTCGGTCATTTATGGTCGCGAGCACGACCGTGGCAATCGTGTTCACGTTGGCGATCCTGTTCCCGCGTCCGATTGGCAATCCAGCGGATCCCGGTGTCGTTCCCGGTGAGCTCGTTTCGACGTGGGTGCCTGTGGATGTGTCGATCGCCCTCATTCGGTTGATCGGCCCGTTGGGATTCGCCCTCTTCACGCTGATGGGACTGTCGTTGGCGTTTCTTCCGTTGTTCGACCGAGCCCCGGAGCGGCGCTGGCGCAAGCGACCGGTGGCAACCGCGTTGGGTGTTGCCTTCTTCACGGGCTTCGTGGCCCTGTGGATCGTGGGCCGAGCAATCGGGTCAGTGCCGCCAACAGGGCGAACCGCACCACCGGAGTCGCGGCTGGAGGCGCTGCCGCTTGTGGAGGAGCCGGGACCCTCCGAGGGTTCTCCGGCACCGTTTGGAGGAGGCCAGTGAGAGCGGCGAACATGGAACGGATTACTTCTGTGTTGGTCTTTGCCGTTGCTGCGACCTTCCCCTGTACCCTCCTGGCTGTCACGCAGGTGCCGATCCAGCAGCGGGTGCGCGCTGCGAACGACAGCGCCTACGGTTGCCTCATTTGCCACGCCGACAAACGGCGCGCCTTCCGCGCCGGCGCGCATTCGGAACGGGGCATCCGGTGCCATGATTGCCATGGTGGTGATCCACGGGGCTATGAGACGGCAACGGCGCACGGCGGCCGCTTCGTTGGCACGCCTACCAAGCAGGGCACCGTCACCATGTGCTCCACGTGTCACGCCGACCCCAACCAGATGCGGCAGTACGGCCTGGCGGCCGACCAGCTTGCAGAGTTTCGGACGAGCCGTCATGGCGAGCTGCTGCTGGACCGGGGTAACGACGACGCTCCAACTTGCACGGACTGTCACGATGCCCATCTGATCCTACCGCCCGAGGACTCGCGGAGTAACGTGCATCCTACGCGGATCCCGGCAACGTGTGGCGCGTGCCATCAGAACGCCGATCTCATGGCGAAGTACGGCCTGCCGACGGATCAGCTGAAGCGATATCGTGCGGGGGCGCATGGCATTGCCGTCTTCGAGGAACAGAACTACGCGGCGCCAACCTGTATTGGCTGTCACGGTTCCCACGCCGCTCTGCCGCCCAAGGTCACCGAAATTGCGCATGTCTGCGGCACGTGCCATGAGCTACTGGCGCGCTCGCTCTACGAGGGCGCACACGGCGAGCCAGCGCTAAGCGGAGCCTTCCCCGGGTGTCTCGGCTGCCATAGCAACCACGGTACCGAACGGCTGCGCGACGAGGATGTGGCCGACTCCTGTCTCTCATGTCACGAGACTGACAGCCAGGCAGCGGCGCTCGGCCAGGAATTGGAGGACCGCATCCTGCGCGCACGTGGCGAGATTGATGCCGCGGTAGGTGCCATCAATGGGATGGTCGCGTCCGGGCGTGACGTGGCTGACGAGCGGTTTCGTCTGCGGGCGGCACGGACTGCGTTTCGACAGATCGCCCACGTGCAACACAGTCTCGACATCGGCCAGCTCGAAGACCTCGGGCGCCAGGTGCGGTCGGAAACGGAGCGGATTCGGGCGACGGCGGAACAGTGGGCCGAGCATCGGTGGGAGCGAAAGCTGTGGCTTGCCCCCATTTGGTTCCTGACGCTCGCAGGGATGGCGTTGGCGTGGTTCAAGCGGAGA